>NZ_DAOKZA010000004.1:0-119440 GCF_035325925.1 Azohydromonas sp.
GTGGGCTGCTACTGCGAGGATGCGTCGCGCTGCCCCCGCTCGATCCTCGCGGCGCTGCTGAAGGAGCGCGGCGGGGGGGTTGCCGACTGACCCCCGCCGTGCCTCACCAGGGGTCGTCACGCCCCGGGAACGCGACGCGTGCGAACGGCCAGCGCACGGCGAGCCAGTCGCGGAACGTGGCGCCGACGCGCTGCTCGAGCCCCGCCTCGACGCGGTCGCTGCGCACCCAGTAGCAGGCCTCGGCGTCGAAGCCGTCGCGTTCGCTCGGGTCGAGGTAGCAGCAGCCCAGCAGCGTGCGCCCGTCGGGGCTCATCACGGCCCAGTTGAACGAGCGGCGCAGCTGGAACTCCTTCTGGTGCCAGCCGAGGTCGACCAGGTCCTGCATCAGCGTCAGGTCGGCCCGCGGCCAGCCCCAGCCGGCGCCGAACAGCGTCCACAGCCGCTCGCGGCTGGACATCACGGCCTCGTAGTCGAGCACCAGGTGGTCGACGCGCAGCGGCGTGAGCACGAACTCGTCGGTGGCCGGCGGTGCGGGGATCTCGAAGTCGGGTGGCAGGAACGGCATCGCGGCTCCTCAAGGTTGTCGGGGGTCAGCGGGGGTCGGTCGGGCGGCGTCGCACGACGAGCAGCGCGGCCACCAGCACGAGCGCGGCGATCAGGCCGGCGAACTTGAGTGTCGCGGCGGCGGCCGCGCGCCAGGCGCTCGCGGCGGCCGCGGCGTCGTCGGCGTGTATCAGCGTGTGCACGAGCCAGGCGTTCTCGGCTGCGTCGGCGGCGGCCACGCCGAGCATCATCAGCGCCATCAGCCGCGCCGCGGCGCGCCAGCCGCGCGGCACGCGCGCGGCGAGCGTGACCAGCGCGGCGGCCAGCAGCGCCGGGTAGAGCAGCAGGAACAGCGCGTCGACGCCCAGCGACAGCATCGCCCACTCGCGCGTGCGCTCGTCCCACTGCGCCCGGATCGCGGCGCAACCGTCGGCGAATCCGCAGAACTCGAGCGACAAGACGCCGTGCGGCGACGCCGGGTGGACCAAGTGCGCGTCGATCGCCCGCAGCACCAGCAGCACCGCGGCGCAGCCCACCGCCAGCGCAACGAGCAGCGTGCGGCGGGCACCCATGGGCCGCGCGAGTCAGTGACGGAAGTGCCGCACCCCGGTGAACACCATCGCGATGCCGCGTTCGTCGGCGGCGGCGATCACCTCGTCGTCGCGCACGCTGCCGCCGGGCTGGATCACGCACGCCGCGCCGGCGTCGACGACCACGTCGAGACCGTCGCGAAACGGGAAGAACGCGTCGCTGGCCACCGCCGAGCCGGCCAGCGACAGCTTCGCGTTCTCGGCCTTGATGCCCGCGATGCGCGCGCTGTCGATGCGGCTCATCTGCCCGGCGCCGACGCCCAGCGTCATGCCGCCGCCGCAGAAGACGATCGCGTTGCTCTTCACGTACTTGGCCACCGTCCACGCGAACAACAGGTCGTCGAGCTGCTGCCCAGTGGGCGCCTTCTTCGTCACCACCTTCAGCTCGGCGCGAGCGACCACGCGGTTGTCGGCCGTCTGCAGCAGCAGCCCCGAGCCGACGCGCTTGGCGTCGACCGCGTTGCGGCCGCGCGCCCAGTCGGTGTCGCCGCCCGCAGGCAGCGCGATCTCGAGCAGCCGCGTGTTGGCCTTCGCGGCGAACACCGCGCGCGCCTCGTCGCTGAACGCCGGCGCGATCAGCACCTCGACAAACTGCTTGGCGACGAGTTTCGCCCCCTCGCCGTCGAGCGGACGGTTGAAGGCGATGATGCCGCCGAAGGCACTCGTCGGGTCGGTCTGGAAGGCCTTCGCGTAGGCCTCGGCCGGGCCGGCGGCGACGGCCACGCCGCAGGGGTTGGCGTGCTTGACGATCACGCACGCCGGCGCGTCGAAGCTCTTCACGCACTCCCACGCCGCGTCGGCGTCGGCGATGTTGTTGTAGCTCAGCTCCTTGCCCTGCAGCTGCTTGGCGGTGACCAGCGATCCGGGCGCCGGGTGCAGGTCGCGGTAGAACGCGGCGCGCTGGTGCGGGTTCTCGCCGTAGCGCAGGTCCTGCAGCTTGACGAAGCGGCCGTTGCTCTGGCCGGGGAACGCGCTGCGCGTGCCGTCGGGCTGCAGCGACGACAGGTGGTCGCTGATCGCCGCGTCGTAGTTGCTGATGCGGTTGAACGCCGCCACCGCCAGCGCGAAGCGCGTCGCGTCGCCGACGCGGCCGTCGCGCCGCAGTTCGGCGACCACGCCCTCGTACTGCGACGCGTCGGTGAGCACCGCGACGTCCTTCCAGTTCTTCGCCGCGCTGCGCACCATCGCCGGGCCGCCGATGTCGATGTTCTCGATCGCCTCGTCGAGCGTGCAGCCGGGTTGCGCGACGGTGGCCTCGAACGGGTAGAGGTTGACGGCGAGCAGGTCGATGGTCTCGATGCCGTGCGCGGCCAGCGCCGCCATGTGCGCCGGCACGTCGCGGCGCGCGAGCAGCCCGCCGTGGATCTTCGGGTGCAGCGTCTTCACGCGCCCGTCGAGCATCTCGGGGAATCCGGTGTGGTCGGCGACCTCGACCACCGGCAGGCCGGCGTCGGCGAGCAGCTTCGCGGTGCCGCCGGTGGACAGCAGCCTGACGCCGAGCGCGTGCAGCGCGCGCGCGAAGTCGACCACGCCGGTCTTGTCGGAGACGGAGATCAGGGCGGTGGTCATGGCTTGATCAGCTTGTGGTCGAGCAGCTTGCGCCGCAGCGTGTTGCGATTGATGCCCAGCCACTCGGCGGCCTTGCTCTGGTTGCCTTCGGCGTGCTGCATCACGACGTCGAGCAGCGGCCGCTCGACCGCGTGCATCACCATCTCGTGCATCGAGTGCGGCTCGGTGCCGCGCAGGTCCTTGAAGTACTGCTCCAGCGTGTCGCGCACGCAGGTCTCGAGCGGGGTTCGCTTGCTCATGCTCGTTTCACGAGGGTGTCGTCGTTGGCCGCGTCCGCGCCCGGGGCCGGCAGCCGGTGGTGGACGGCGGCGAGTTCGGCGAACCAGTCGCCGACGGCGCGCCACTGCGCATCGGGCGTCTCGATGGCGTTGATGCGCTGGCGGAACGCCTCGCCGCCGGGCAGGCCGCGCAGCGCCCAGCCGATGTGCTTGCGCGCGCTGCGCACGCCGGTGTGCTCGCCGTACAGCGCGTAGTGGTCCTGCAGGTGCTCGAGCAGCCAGCGGCGCACCTCGTCGACCGCGGGCGGCGCGCGGTGCGTGCCGGTGGCCAGGAAGTGCGCGACGTCGCCGAAGATCCATGGCCGGCCCAGCGCGGCGCGGCCGATCATCACCGCGTCGGCGCGCGTGTGCGCCAGCACCGCGGCCGCCTGCTCGGGCGAGTCGATGTCGCCGTTGGCGACCACGGGCACGGCCAGCGCCGCCTTCAGCGCGGCGACCGTGTCGTGTTCGGCGCTGCCGCCGTAGCCCTGCTCGCGCGTGCGGCCGTGCACCGTCAGCAGCGCGATGCCGGCGTCCTGCGCTCGTCGCGCGATCGCCAGCGCGTTGCGCGTGCGCGCGCACCAGCCGGTGCGCATCTTCAGCGTCACCGGCACGCCGCGCGGCGCGCAGGCCGCCACCACCGCGTCGACGATGCGCGCGGCCAGCGCCTCGTCGCGCATCAGCGCCGAGCCCGCCCACACGTTGCACACCTTCTTCGCCGGGCAGCCCATGTTGATGTCGACGATCTGCGCGCCGCGGTCGACGTTGTAGCGCGCCGCGTCGGCCATCTCGGCCGGGTCGACGCCGGCGATCTGCACCGCGACCGGCCCGGGCTCGCCGGCGTGGTCGGCGCGGCGCGAGGTCTTCAGGCTGTTCCACAGCTCGCGCTTGCTGGTGACCATCTCGCTGACCGCGTGGTGCGCGCCCAGGCGTCGGCACAGCATGCGAAACGGCCGGTCGGTGACGCCGGCCATCGGCGCGACGACCAGCCCCACCTCGCGGCCGGCGTGCATCACGCTCGGCAGTTCGATCGCGCCGATCTTCATGCGGAAGGGGTGGAAGAGGCGGGTGCTGAAAAAGCAGGCAAAAGTATAGCCGCCGGTGGGGAGCGTCCCGGCGGCGAGAATCGCCGCGATGCAGGACTGGTTGCCCACCGTGCTCGCGTGGCTGGCGCTGCCCGAGCACGGGCTGAGCACGATCTTCGTCGTCTCGCTGCTGTCGGCCACGCTGCTGCCGATGGCCAGCGTGCCGGCGGTGTACGGGCTGGTCAAGCTCAGCCCCGAGCTGTTCTGGCCGGCGCTGCTGGTGGCCACCGCCGGCAACACCGCCGGCGGCGCGATCAGCTACTGGATGGGCTACGGCGCCGAGCGCGCCTACGAGAAGGTGCGGCACCGCGAGCCGCGCGACGCCCGCGCGCTGGCCTGGCTGCAGCGCTGGGGCCCGCCGGCGTGCCTGCTGTCGTGGCTGCCGTTCGTCGGCGACCCGATCTGCGCCGTCGCCGGCTGGCTGCGGCTCGCGTTCTGGCCGTGCCTGGCCTACATGGCGATCGGCAAGTTCGCACGCTACCTGGTGTACGTCGGTGCCGCGTACTGGGCCGCGCCCGGGGCCTACGTACCGGGCTGAGGGCATCCCCCCAACGGGGGTGGACCGGCGCCGCGCCGATGGCGTGCGGCGACGGCCACAATGGTTGTCGCTTCGGTCGGGCGCGACGGCGGCGCCGAGGAACCCCAGCACGATGTCTACCCCCTCCACGACCCCCGCCTACGACGCGCTCGCGGCGCACCACGGCAGGTTGCACCGCCTCGATCACCTCGCGGCGGTCGCGCACTGGGACCAGGCTGCGAACATGCCGCCGAAGGCCGCCGAGGCCCGCGGTGCGGCATTGGCCGAGATGGCCGCGCTGCTGCACCGCCTGCGCACCGATCCGGCGCTGGCCGAGCAGCTGCGGCGTGCCGGCGACGAGCCGCTCGACGACGCGCAGCGCGCGAACCTGCGTGAGATGCAGCGCGCGTACCGGCTGGCCACGGCGCTGCCCGAGTCGCTGGTGCAGCGCGCGCAACTGGCCGCCTCGCGCAGCGAGCACGCGTGGCGCACACAGCGCGCCGCCAACGACTGGGCCGGCTTCCTGCCCAACCTGCGCGAGATGGTGGCGATCGCGCGCGAGGAGGCGGCGCATCTGGCCGACCGCAGCGGGCTGGCGCGCTACGACGCGCTGATGGACCGCTTCGAGCCGGGCATGACCAGCACCGAGATCGACCGCGTGTTCGGCGACCTGCGCCGGTGGCTGCCATCGCTGGTGCAGCGCGTGCTCGACCGCCAGTCGCGCGAGCCGCTGCACACGCCGGCCGGACCGTTCCCCGTCGACGCGCAGCGCCGCCTGTGCGAGCGCACGATGCGCCTGCTCGGCTTCGACTTCGGCGCCGGCCGGCTCGACGTCTCGGCGCACCCGTTCTGCGGCGGCGTGCCCGAGGACGTGCGCATGACCACCCGCTTCGCCGAGCACGACTTCCTCGGCAGCCTGCTCGGCACGATCCACGAGACCGGGCACGGCCGCTACGAGCAGAACCTGCCGCGCGACTGGCTGGGCCAGCCGCTGGCGCAGGCGCGCTCGATGGCGATCCACGAGAGCCAGTCGCTGGCCTTCGAGATGCAGCTCGGCGCGCACCCGGGCTTCGTGCGCCAGCTCGCGCCGCTGCTGGCCGAGGCCTTCGGCGACCAGGCCGCGTTCGAGCCAGGCAACCTGCAGCGGCTGATGACACGCGTGAAGCCGGGCCTGATCCGCGTCGACGCCGACGAGGTCACCTACCCGGCGCACGTCATCGTGCGCTACGAGATCGAGCGCGCGCTGATCGAAGGCGAGATCGAGGCCGACGACATTCCGGCGCTGTGGGACGCGAAGATGATGGAACTGCTGGGTGTCGACACGCGTGGCAACTATCGCGATGGCCCGATGCAGGACGTGCACTGGCCCGAGGGCCTGTTCGGCTACTTCCCCTGCTACACGCTGGGCGCGATGTACGCGGCGCAGTGGTTCGCCGCGATGCGCCGCGTGTTGCCCGCGCTCGACGCGCGCATCGCCGAGGGCGACCTGCGGCCGGTGTTCGACTGGCTGCACGAGAACGTCTGGTCACAGGGCAGCCGCTGGCCGACCGACGAACTGGCGCGCCGCGCCAGCGGCGAACCGCTGAACCCGGCGCACTTCCGCGCGCACCTCGAGGCGCGCTACCTGGGCTGACGCAGGCGATCGATGCGTCGTGCAGGCGCCCGGGCGCCGGCGCGTCTCAGGCGTGCCGGCCCGCGGGCGCCGCGGGCAGCGCACGTTCGAGGTCGTTGAGCACCTCCTCGAGGCGCTTGAGCGCGCGCGCGCCGCGGGTGCGCGGCGGCAGGCGGCGGCTGACCAGCCGGCGCGACGGGTCGTCGAGCACCGCGTGATCGATGCTCACACCGTGGCGCGCGAGCACGGTGCCCAGCGTGCTGCGGCGCGAGCGCAGGTCGGCGCGCGTCTGCTGGTAGGCGTGCTCGGCCACCACGCGGCGCTGCGAGTAACTGAAGATGTTGGCGAGGAACAGCTCGGGGTCGCGCTGGTCGGGCTCGAACAGCACGATGTCGGTGTCGGGGTGGCTGGTCTCGTAGCCCTTCATGCCCAGTTCGAGGCGCGAATGGATCAGCGAGCGGAAGGTCTGGCTCAGCACCACCGGCAGGCCGCCGTCGACCAGGTGCGGGATGCGCTCGTCGCCGCTGGACAGCACCCGGTGCTGCGGCGAGTGGGTGGCATCGAACGGCACCAGCGGGTTCAGGCACAGCAACAGGTCGACGCCCTGCTCGAGCAGCACGCGCGCGTGCAGCGTCTTCTTCAGCGCGCCGTCGACGTAGTGGCGCCGTCCGATCTTCACCGGCGGGAACAGCCCCGGCAGCGCGGCGCTGGCGCGCACCGCCTGCGAGATCGGCACGTGGTCCCAGCCCGGCAGGCCGAACGGTGCCGACTCGCCGCTGTCGAGGTCGGTGGCGACGATGATCAGATGCCGGCGCAAGCGCCTGAAGTCGTTGCTGCGCCCGTCGACCTCGAACACGCGCCGCATCTGCGCCTCCAGCGGCGCGTTGCTGAACACGCCGGTGGGCAATGCGCGCCCCAGGCGCTCGAAGGCCGACAGCAGCGAGCGGCCCTTGAACGCGTACCGCAGACCCGCCTGCGCGACCAGCGTCGGCACCGACGCCAGGCGCTGCAGGTACTCACCCCAGGCCGGGTGGATGAACGCCGTCGGCGAGATCTCGAACCCGGCGTCGCGGTCGTTCTCGATGAACGCGCGGCACATGCGCCGCGCGCTGATGCCGTTGGCCAGCCCGGCGGCGATGAACGACCCGGCCGACACACCGATGTAGCCGTCGAGCGCGTTGAGATCGAGCCCGACCAGGGTCTCCTCGAGCGCGCACAGCGCGCCGATCTCGTAGATCGCGCCCAGCGGGCCGCCGCCCGCCAGGGCCAGACCGATGCGCGGTCCCTTGCGTGGTGTCGGGCGCGGCGTCGGGCGCGGCGTCGGCGCGGTGGAACGACCCATACCGGCCAGTGTACGCAGCCGGCGCGCCGCCGACTGGGCAGATTCGCCTAATCGCTGCGTCGCCGCGGCCGCTGCCTGCGGCGTGGCCACGCGGCTATGCTCGAGCGTGGCCATGTCGACGTCGCGCAGCCTGCTCATCGTCTACCACACGCACACCGGCGGTACCGCGCAGATGGCGCAGGCGGCCGCCGACGGCGCGCGCGCCGCCGAGCCGGCGCTGGCGCTGCGGCTGCAGCGCGCCACCGACACCGGGCCGCAGGACCTGCTCGCCGCCGACGGCTACCTGTTCGCGACGCCGGAGAACCTGGCGGCGATCGCCGGGCTGATGAAGGACTTCTTCGACCGCAGCTACTACCCGGTGCTCGGGCGCATCGACGGGCGTCCCTACGCCAGCTTGGTGTGCGCCGGCAGCGACGGCAGCGCCGCGGCACGCCAGATCGAGCGCATCGCCACCGGCTGGCGGCTCAAGGCCGTGGCGCCGCCGCTGATCGTGTGCACGCGCGCGCAGACACCCGAGGCGATCCTGGCGCCGAAAACCCTCGGCGCCGACGACCTGGCGCGCTGCGCCGAAGCCGGCGCGGCGATGGCCTCGGGGCTGGCGCTGGGCATCTTCTGAACGCTGTCGGCGTCGCTCAGCCGGCCAGCGGCGTGTTCATCAGCTGCTCGACGAAACGGCTGCGCGACTCGCGCTGCGCGGCCGGCCCCTGCGTGGCCATCAGCGACTCGCCGACGACGTAGGCGTAGAGCAGGAACGCGCGCGAGCGCGCCTCGCCGATCGGGTAGCCCAGCGACGAGAACACCTGCGCGATGTAGCCGATGCGCGCCGCGTCGGCCTCGTCGACGGCCTGGCGCGCCATCGCGTCGCGCCGCGCCCAGGCGCGGATCGCCAGTTCGATGCGCGCCGCGCGTGCCGCGGCACGGCCGCGAAACGGCAGCGAGATCACGTCGCGCAGTTGCTCGCGCGGGTCGCTGTGCGCGCGCTCCAGCCGCAGCGTGAGCTGCTCCGTGGCGCGCTCGCGCCAGGCGTGCAGCACGCTGCGCAGCAACTCCTCGCGGTCGCGGAAGTGCCAGTAGAAGCTGCCGCGTGTCACGCCGAGCTGCTGCGACAGCACGTCGACGCGCACGTGGTCGATGCCGCGGTCGACGAGCACCTCGGTGGCCGCTTCGGTCCAGGCCTCGCGCGTCAACGGCGTGCGCGCCGGGTCGTCGGCGGCAGCCGGCGTCGCGGCGGGCGGCGCGCGGCGCACGGCGCGGCGGGGCGGGGCGGGCGGGGGCATCGCGGCGTTTCGGTGCGGTCCCCGCATCATGCCATGCGCTTGTGTATGGAAACCCGGGAAATCCCGGAATGATTCGCTATGGAGCGTGGACTACGATCCGCGCTCCGGCACATACACATGTGTATGGATTGGGAGACAACCATGGCCCTCGAGTGGACCGACGATGCCCGCCAGCTGGCGCCGCCGCGCGCGGTGCGCGTGCTGCTCGACGACGGCAGCTTCGTGCTGCGTTCGCCCGAGCCGCTGCGCCCGTACGCGCGCTGCATCGGCGAGTGGCTCGAGCGCTGGGCCGCCGAGACGCCCGACGCGCCGGCGTTCTCCGAGCGCCCGCGCGCAGGCGACTGGCGCCACCTCAGCTGGGGCCAGACGCGCGCGCTGGTGGACCGCATCGCGCAGAGCCTGATCGGGCTGAAGCTCGCGCCGCAGGCGCCGATCGTCGTGCTGTCGGACAACGCCATCGACCACCTGCTGCTGCTGCTCGCGGGCATGCACGTCGGCCGCGCGGTGTGCACCGTCTCCAGCGCCTACAGTCGGATGACCCGTGACCACAGCAAGATCCACGGCATCCTCAACACGCTGGGGCCGGCGCTGGTGTACGCGTCCGACGCCGAGGTCTACGGCCCGGCGCTGGCCAGCAGCGGGCTGCACGCGGTCGCGGTGTTCAGCCACGGCGCCGAGGCCTATCCCGGCGCGATCGCCTTCGACAGCCTGACGCGCACCGCCGAGGGCCCGGCGGTGATGGACGCGTTTGCCGCGATCACGCCCGACACGCACGCCAAGTACCTGCTGACCTCGGGCTCGACCGGGCACCCGAAGGTGGTCATCAACACCCACCGCATGCTGTGCGCGAACCAGCAGATGGTCGCGCAGGCCTGGCGCTTCCTCGAGCACGAGAAGCCGGTGGTCGTCGACTGGCTGCCCTGGAGCCACACCTTCGGTGGCAACCACAACCTGCACCTGGTGCTGCGCAACGGCGGCACGCTGGTCGTCGACGAGGGCCGGCCGGCGCCGGGGCTGATCGACAAGTCGGTGGCCAACCTGGCCGCGGTGCAGCCGACGATCTGGTTCAACGTGCCGCGTGGCTTCGACATGGCGCTGCCGCTGCTCGAGGCCGACGAGGCGCTGGCGCGGCGCGTGTTCGAGCGCCTGCGCGTGGTGTTCTACGCCGGCGCGGCGCTGCCGCAGGCCACCTGGGACCGGCTGCAGGCGCTGGCGCGGCGCGTGCGCGGCGACGAGGTGTGGCTGACCACATCGTGGGGGTCGACCGAGACCTCGCCGGCGATCACCAGCGCGCACTGGGCACTCGATCGCGCCGGCGTCATCGGCGGCGTGCTGCCGGGCATGGAGCTGAAGTTCGTGCCCAACGGCGGCAAGCTCGAGATGCGCGTGCGCGGCGTCGGCGTGTTCCCCGGCTACCGCGACGCGCCGCACCTGACGGCGCAGGCCTTCGACGCCGAGGGCTACTACTGCATCGGCGACGCCGGCTACCTCGCCAACGTCGAGCACCCGGAGCGCGGCGTCGTCTTCGACGGCCGCGTCGCCGAGGACTTCAAGCTGACCACCGGCACCTGGGTCTCGGTGGGCATGCTGCGCGTGCGCGTGGTTTCGGCGCTGGCGCCGCTGGCGCAGGACGTCGTGATCACCGGGCACGACCGCGACGAGGTCGGCGTGCTGGTGTTCCCGACGCCGCAGGCCGCGACGCTGCCGCCGGCCGAACTCGCGACGCGCATCGCCGCCGCGCTGGGCGCGCTGAAGGCCGAGGGCGGCGGATCGTCGCAGGTGCCGGCGCGCGCGCTGGTGCTCGCCGAGCCGCCGAGCGTCGACGCCGGCGAGATCACCGACAAGGGCTACATCAACCAGGGTGCGGTGCTGCGCCGCCGCGCCGCCGACGTCGCGGCGCTGTATGCCGGCGGCCCCGGCGTCGTCCTCGCCGGGAGGTCCGCATCGTGAACACCGGTCCCATGCACTTCCAGCCCGCCACCGGCGTGCTCGCCGGCCTGCCGCTGCTGCGCATCGAGGTCGCGGGGCCGGTCGTGCACCTGCGCCTGCACCGCCCCGACAAGCGCAACGCGCTCAACGAGGCGCTGGTGCGGCAGCTGCACACCGCGTTCGTCAACCTGCCGCCCGACGCACGCGCGGCGGTGATCAGCGGCGAGGGCGCGCACTTCAGCGCCGGGCTGGACCTGTCGGAGGTCACCGAACAGAGCGTCGCCGACGGCGTGCTGCACTCGCGGCTGTGGCACGCCGCGTTCGACCAGATCCAGTACGCGCCGGTGCCGGTGGTCGCGGCGCTGCACGGCGCGGTGGTCGGGGGCGGACTCGAGCTGGCGGCCAGCGCGCACCTGCGCGTCGCCGAGCCGAGCGCGTTCTACGCGCTGCCCGAGGGCCAGCGCGGGATCTTCGTCGGCGGTGGCGGCTCGGCGCGCATCCCGCGGCTGATCGGCGTGGCGCGCATGACCGACATGATGCTCACCGGCCGCGTGCTCGACGCCGACGAGGGCCAGGCCGCCGGGCTGACCCACTACCTGGTCGCCGAGGGCCGGGGCCTGGCCAAGGCGCTCGAGCTGGCCGCGCGTGTCGCGGCCAACGCGCCGCTGTCGAACTACGCGGTGACGCAGGCGCTGCCGCGCATCGCCGACATGGCGCAGTCCGACGGCTTGTTCGTCGAGTCGCTGATGTCGGCGATCGCGCAGGGCGACGAGGCGGCCAAGCAGCGCGTGCGCGACTTCCTCGCCAAGCGCGCCGGCAAGGTGGGGAAGTCCGCGTGAACCGCGGCCCTTGCCCGTCGTTCGACGACGCCCGCGCCGGCGCGCGCGGCGGCGTCCGGTGGCCGGGGCGTCGCGTCGCTGATCGAAAACACCGAGGCGAGATGAGCCCGGTGCGTGTCCACTGCGGCGACGCGCCCCGGCGTGCCCCCGGCGAGGCGATCGCCGTCGATCACCCGGCAGGCGCCGTGCCTGCCCTGCCCACCGACCCACGAGGAGACCCGTCGATGAAGTCCGCCAAGCGCTCGATGCTCAAGACCCTGGCCGCCGCGGCGGCGGCCGCGCTGCTCGCCGCCGCGCCGGCCTGGGCCGACGTCACCATCGGCGTCAGCCTGTCGCTGACCGGCCCCGGCTCGGGCCTGGGCATCCCGATGCAAAACCAGATGAAGCTGTGGCCGCAGACCATCGGCGGCGAGAAGGTCAACCTGATCATCCTCGACGACGCCACCGACCCCGGCAAGGGCGTCAACAACGCGCGGCGCTTCGTCACCGAGGACAAGGTCGACATGATCATCGGATCTTGCATCACCACGGTGGCCGCGGCGATGACGCCGGTGGCCACCGAGGCGAAGACGGTGCAGCTCGCGGGCTCGCCGGTGGGTGTCCCGCCGGGGCAGGACCAGTGGCTGTTCCGCCTGCCGCAGAGCAACGACGTGATGGCCTACGCCGTCGTCGAGCACATGAAGAAGCAGGGCATCAAATCCATCGGCTTCCTCGGCTACACCGACGTCTACGGCGAGCTGTGGCTCAAGGCGCTGACGCCGCTGGCCGAGAAGGCGGGCATGAAGGTCGTCGCCGTGGAGCGCTTCGCGCGCACCGACACCAGCGTGACGCCGCAGGCGCTGAAGCTCACCGCGGCGAACCCCGACGCGATGCTCATCGTCGCCTCGGGTTCGGGCGCGGCGATGCCGCACAAGGCCGTCGTCGAGCGCGGCTACAAGGGCAAGATCTACCAGACGCACGCCGCGGCCACGATGGACCTGATGCGCATCGGCGGCAAGGACGTCGAGGGTGCGTTCGTCGTCTCCGGCCCGGCGATGGTCGGCGCCCAGCTGCCCGACGACCACCCCAGCAAGGCCGCGGCGATCGACTTCCTCACCAGCTACGAGAAGGCCTACGGCGTCGGCTCGGCGAACCAGTTCGCCGGCCACTCGTACGACGCGCGCCTGGTGCTCGAGAAGGTCATCCCGATGGCGCTGAAGAAGGCCAAGCCCGGCACCGCCGAGTTCCGCGCCGCGCTGCGCGAGGCGATGGAGACGATGGGCCGCACCGTGTTCTCGCACGGCGTGATGAACTGGACCGCGCAGGACCACTGGGGCTACACCAACGAGACCGGGGTGATGCTGAAGGTCGTCGACGGCAAGTTCGTCGTCGAGAAGTGAATCGCCGCGGGGCGAGCCACCGCCGTCGCCGGCTGACCTGGCGCCCCCGCGCCGAGGGGCCCCGCGGCAGCGGGGCCCCGGCCGCAGGACGCACCGTCGGGCGCCGACGCACCACACCATGGACCTGACGATCGCCGGCATCCTCGCCCTCGACGGGCTGACCAACGGCGCGATCTACGCGCTGCTGGCGCTGGCCACCGTGCTGGTGTTCGCGGTCACGCGGGTGATCTTCATCCCGCAGGGCGAGTTCGTCGCGTTCGGCGCGCTGACGCTGGCGTTGCTGCAAAGCGGCAAGGTGCCGGGCACGGTGTGGTTCCTGCTCGTGCTCACCGCGGCGGTGGCGGTCGGCGATGTCGTCGACGGCCTGCGCCACCGCCGCGGCGCCGCACGGATCGCGCGGCGTGTCGCGCGCACGGTGGCCTACCCGGTGGCGGTCTCGCTGTTCGCGCTGTGGGCCGCGCCGCAGGGCTGGCCGCTGCTGGCGCAGGCGGCGCTGACGATGGCGCTGGTCACGCCGTTCGGCACGCTGATCTACCGGCTGGCCTACGAGTCGCTCGCCGACGCCAGCGTGCTGGTGCTGCTGATCGTCTCGGTGGGCGTGCACTTCGCCCTCGTCGGGCTGGGGCTGTTCTTCTTCGGCGCCGAGGGTTTCCGCAACCCGAGCTTCTGGGACACGCGGCTGAGCCTGGGGGGGCTGACCGTCGCGGGCCAGACGCTGATCATCTTCGCCGCCACGCTGGCGCTGATCGTGATGCTGTGGCTGTTCTTCGAGCGCTCGCTGCACGGCAAGGCGCTGCGCGCGACCGCGGTGAACCGGCTCGGCGCGCGGCTGATGGGCATCTCGAGCACCGGCGCGGGGCGGCTGTCGTTCACGATGGCGGCGTTCATCGGCGCGCTGTCGGGGCTGCTGATCGGGCCGACGACGACGGTGTTCTACGACAGTGGGTTCCTGATCGGCCTGAAGGGTTTCGTCGCCGCGGTGTTCGCCGGGCTGTCGAGCTACCCGCTGGCGCTGGTCGGCGCGCTCGGCGTGGGCCTGCTCGAGAGCTTCGGCGCGTTCTGGGCCAGCGCGTTCAAGGAGGTGATCGTGTTCGCGGCCGTCCTGCCGGTGCTGCTGTGGCGCTCGCTGCGCGACCCGCACGGCGAGGAACAATGACTTCCCCGCGAAGCGCTTTCGGCGCCACCCCCGCCGGCGGCATCGCCAGCGGACCGGCCGAGCCGGATCCGCGGCGGTCGCTCGGTCGGGCCCGCACCCGTCGGCGAGCCGGCCTGCGACCATGAGAGCCAGCCGAATGAACCCCGCGCTGCGCCGCTGGGCGTTCCCGGCATTCGCCGTGCTGATGCTGGCGCTGCCGGCGCTGCCGGTGCCCGACTTCTGGATCACGCAGAGCAACTACGTCGGGCTGTACGCGCTGGTCGCCCTCGGACTGGTGCTGCTCACCGGCGTCGGTGGGCTGACTTCGTTCGGCCAGGCGGCGTTCGTCGGCGTCGGCGCCTACACCGCGGCCTTCCTTGCGACCAAGGTGGGCGTGTCGCCGTGGCTGACGCTGTGGATCGGGCTCGCGCTCGCCGCCGCGGCGGCGCTGGTGGTCGGCGCGATCACGCTGCGCATGTCGGGCCACTACCTGCCGCTGGCGACCATCGCCTGGGGGCTGGCCCTGAACTACACGATGGCCAACATGGAGTGGCTGGGCAAGTACGACGGGCTGCTCGGCATCCCGACGATCACGGCGTTCGGCGTCGACCTGGGCACCGGCCGCGGGCTGCACGTGCTGATCTGGGCGATCGCGCTGCTGGCGGCCCTGGCGGTGACGCGGTTGCTCGACTCGCGCACCGGGCGCGCGATCCGCGCGCTCAAGAGCGGCTCGACGATGGCCGAGGCGATGGGCATCTCGACGCTGCGCTACAAGCTGCTCGCGTTCGTCGTCGCGGCGCTGCTCGCGGCGCTGTCGGGCTGGTTGTTCGCGCACTTCCAGCGCACCGTGAACCCGACGCCGTTCTCGATCGCCAAGGGCATCGAGTACCTGTTCATGGCGGTGCTCGGCGGCGTCGGCCATGTCTGGGGCGCGTTTCTCGGCTCGGCGGTGGTGCGCGTCGTCGAGGACCAGCTGCAGGTGCTGCTGCCCCGGCTGATCGGCACCAGCGGCAACTTCGAGGTCATCGTGTTCGGCGTCGTGCTGGTGGCCGTGCTCAAGTACGCGCCCGACGGCCTGTGGGCCTTCGTCGACCGCGCGCTGCCGGCCGGGGCGCGACCGCGCGACTGGGACGGTGCCGCCGCGCTGCCTGCGCGCGACAAGCCGGCGCGCGGCGAGCTGCTGCTCGAGGTCGACCGCGTGCGCAAGGTCTTCGGCGGGCTGGTCGCGGTCAACGACGTCAGCTTCTCGATTCGTGCCGGTGACCTCGTCGGCCTGATCGGGCCGAACGGCGCCGGGAAGTCGACCACCTTCAACCTGATCACCGGCGTGCTGCCGCTGTCCGGCGGCGAGGTGCGCTGGCGCGGCCGGCCGGTGCACGGGCTGCCGTCGCGCGAGATCGCGCGCCGCGGCGTCTCGCGCACGTTCCAGCACGTCAAGCTGGTGCCCGAGATGACGGTGCTCGAGAACGTCGCGCTCGGCGGCTACCTGCGCTCTCGCCGGGGCGCGCTCGGCGCGGTGCTGCGCCTGGACCGCGCCGAGGAGCGCCAGCTGTTCGCCGAGGCCGAGAAGCAGCTGGCGCGCATCGGGCTGGCCGACAAGATGCACGAGCTGGCCGGCAACCTGGCGCTGGGGCCGCAGCGGCTGGTCGAGATCGCACGCGCGCTGGCCACCGACCCGGCGCTGCTGCTGCTCGACGAACCCGCCGCCGGGCTGCGCCACAAGGAGAAGCAGGCGCTGGGCGACGTGCTGCGCCAGCTCAAGGCCGAGGGGCTGTCGATCCTGCTCGTCGAGCACGACATGGACTTCGTGATGAAGCTCACCGACCGCATCGTCGTGATGGAGTTCGGCACCCGGCTGATCGAAGGCACGCCGGCCGAGGTGCAGGCCAGCCCCGAGGTGCGCGCCGCGTACCTCGGCACCGAGCACTGACGGCGATGACCGCGCCGCTGCTCGAAGTCGCCGACCTGCACGCCGGCTACGGCCGCGCCGAGGTGCTGACCGGCCTCGCGCTGCGCCTGGACAAGGGGCGGGTCGTCACCGTGATCGGGCCCAACGGCGCCGGCAAGAGCACGCTGCTCAACGCGCTGATGGGCGTGCTGCCGTCGCGCGGTTCGGTGCGCTTCGACGGCCGCGACCTCGCCGAGGCCGGCCTCGAGGAACGCGTGATGCTGGGCATCGCGCTGGTGCCCGAGCGGCGCGAGCTGTTCGGCACGATGCCGGTCGAGGACAACCTGCTGCTCGGTGGCTACCGCGCGATGAAGCAGCGCGTGCCGAACTGGCGCGGCGCGCTCGAGCGCGTCTACGACCTGTTCCCGCGCCTGAAGGAGCGGCGCACGCAGCTTGCCGGCACGCTGTCGGGCGGCGAGCGGCAGATGCTCGCCGTCGGCCGCGCGCTGATGAGCGGCCCGCAGCTGCTGATGCTCGACGAGCCCAGCCTGGGGCTGGCGCCGCTGATCGTGCGCGACATCTTCGCCACCATCGGGCGCCTGCGTGCGCAGGGCGTGTCGATCCTGCTCGTCGAGCAGAACGCGCGCGCCGCGCTGCAGGTGGCCGACCACGGCTACGTGCTCGAGACCGGCGAGATCGTGCTCGACGGGCCGGCCGACGCGCTGGCCGGCGACCCGCGTGTCATCGAGACGTACCTGGGCAGCAAGACCGACGCGTGAGGTGGACCACCCCCGCAGCGCCTTCGGCGCCTCCCCCTCGAAGGGGGGCCGCCAGCGCACCGGCGAAGCCGGATGCGTGGCGGCCGCTCGCAGCGTTGCAGTGGTTCGGTCGGAGCGCCGCCGGCACGCCATGGGCAACGGAAGGGATCCCTGCGCAGCGCCCTCGGCCGTCGCTCGACGGGGAGGCACCGAAGGCGCTGCGGGCCTGATCGCCTCAGGAGGCTGCAAGGCGCGGTGCGCCCGGCGACCGTCGCCGCGGCACCGCCACCGACCGACGACCTCGCCCGGCGGACCGTGCACGACGGTTGACTGAACCCACCGGAGCCACGGCGATGCCCTACGACTACCACGCACCGCTGCGCGAGATGCGCTTCGTCATCGAGCGCGTGCTCGACGCACCGTCGTCGTGGCGCGCTTGCACGGCGTTCGTCGATGTCGACGCCGAGACCGCCGCCGCAGTGCTCGACGAGGCGGCCCGTTTCGCGCGCGAGGTGCTGCTGCCGCTGAACGCACACGGCGACGTCGAGGGATGCACGCGCGGCGCCGACGGCGCGGTGCGCACGCCGGCGGGTTTCCGCGAGGCCTACCGCGCGTTCGTCGACGGCGGCTGGCCGGCGTTGCCGTGCGCGCCGAAGTGGGGCGGGCAGGGGCTGCCGCTGCTGCTCGACGCGGCGGTGCGCGAGATGCTCGACGCGTGCAACCACGCGTGGAACATGTACCCCGACCTGCTGCACGGCGCCTACGAGACCCTCGCCGCGCACGCCGGCGACGAGCTCAAGGCGCGATACCTGCCGATGATCGCCAGCGGCGAGTGGCTGGCGGCGATGGCGCTGACCGAGCCGCAGGCCGGCAGCGACCTCGGCGCGCTGCGCACGCGGGCCGAGCCGCAGTCCGACGGCAGCGTGCGCGTGACCGGGCAGAAGGTCTTCATCAGCGGCGGCGACCACGACCTGACCGACAACATCGTGCATCTGGTGCTGTGCCGGCTGCCCGACTCGCCGCCGGGCAGCAGGGGCCTGTCGCTGGCGCTGGTGCCGAAGGTGCTGCCCGACGGCGCGCGCAACGCGATGCACTGCGACGGTCTCGAGCGCAAGATGGGCATTCACGGCAGCGCGACCTGCGCGATGCGCTACGAAGGCGCCACCGGCTGGCTCGTCGGCGAGCCGCACCGCGGGCTGGCGGCGATGTTCCTGATGATGAACTCGGCGCGCCTGCACGTGGGGCTGCAGGGGCTGGGCCACCTGGAGATGGCGGCGCAGAACGCGCGGCGCCACGCCGCCGAGCGCGTGCAGTTCGGCCGCCCGATCGCCGAACACCCGGCGGTGCGCCATGCGCTGCTGCGGCTGCGGGTGCTCGCCGAGGCGCTGCGGGTGATTGCCTACCGTGCCGCGCTGGCGCTCGACGAGGCCGCGCACCTTGCCGACGCGGCACGGCGCGAGCGCGCCGGCCGGCTTGCGGCGCTGCTGACGCCGGTGGTCAAGGCCTGGTGCACGCACCACGGCTTTCATGGTGCGAGCGCCGCGCTGCAGGTGTTCGGCGGCTACGGCTACGTGCGCGAGGTCGGCGTCGAGCAGACGCTGCGCGACGCGCGCATCGCGATGGTCTACGAGGGCACCAACGAGATCCAGGCCATCGACCTGGTGCAGCGCAAGCTGCTGGCCGACGGCGGCGCGACACTGGCGGCGCTGCTCGACGACCACGACGCCGAGGCCGCACGCTGCGCCGCCGATCCGGCGCTCGCCGGGTTCGCCGACGCGCTGCGGCAGCACACCGGCGCGGCGCGCGACGGCTTCGCGGCGCTGCAGCGCGCCGTGGCGACCGACCCCGAGGCGCCGCTGCGCGTGGCCGACGACGTGCTGGCGGGGCTGGCGCACACGTTGATGGCCTGGGCCTTCGCCGCCAGCGCGCGCGCGGCGGCGCACGACGCCGACGCCGGCTGGGCGGCGGCGAAGGTCGCGCGCATGCGCTACGGCGTGCAGTGGCTGCTGCCGCAGGCCGCGGTGCACTGGCAGCGCGTCGCGCAGGCGCCGACGCCGCTGCCCGCGGCGGCAGGCTGAACGCGCCGTCAGCGCGCTCGCGTCGGCGTCGCGACGACGCGCAGCCGGCCCACGACGGCGCCGTGGCGGTTCGTGACCGGCGCTGCGGCCAGCGCGTCGACGAAGCCGCGTTCGTCGGCGTCGAGCTCGAGCCACGCGGCGACGGTGGCGGCCATCGCCGCCGACGCGGCGCGCGTGGCGCCGTCGTCGACCTTGACGGCCACGCCCAGCCCGAGCGTCGGCAGCGCGGCGCAGTGCACGCCCTCGGCGCCGGCCTTGCAGCACACGCGCTCGCCCAGGCGCTGCATGACCTGGGTATCGAAACGCTCGGCGCCGCCGACCAGGTACGGCGCGGCGGCCATCGCGGCGCGCAGCCGGCGCGCCGCGCGTGCGTACGGCGCGTCGATCCCGCGGCCGGTGGCCAGGCGCGCGAAGCCCAGCGCCAAGGCACGCGGCGCGATGCCCCAGGTCGGGATCGCGCAGCCGTCGATGCCCATGGGCGCCGTGGCCGGATCGAACCCGGTGGTCGCCTGCAGCGCGGCGGTGACCTCCTGCATCACCGGGTGATCGGCACGCACGTAGCCGCGCAGGAAGCCGCGCGGTTCTTCGCCGCGCGCCGCCGCGAGCAGGCAGCCGACGCAGGCGAATCCGGCGTGCTTGCCCGAGCAGTTGTTGTGCAACGCGTCGGGCCGCTCGCCGGCCGCCGCCAGTGCTCGCTGGGCGGCTTCGTGGTACGGCCAGTGCACGCCGCACTCGAGCACGTCGGCGTCGAGCCCGGCCTTCGCGAGCATCGACCGGGCGGTGCGCACGTGCACCGGCTCGCCGTTGTGCGACGCGCACGCCAGCGCCAGTTCGTCGTCGCCGAGGCCGAAGCGCTCGGCCGCGCCGCCGGCCACCAGCGGCAACGCCTGCAGCGGCTTGACCGCCGAGCGCGCAAACACCGGCCGGTCGACGTCGCCGAGCGCGGCGACGAGCCTGCCGTCGGCGTCGACCACCGCCACCGCACCGCGGTGCCACGACTCGACGTGGTTGCCGCGCAGCACCTCGACCAGCACCGGGTTCGTCGTCATCGACGCGATGGTAGTCGCGTGCCGACCACAATCGGGCGATGCCCGCCGCCGCGCTTGCACTCGTCGTCGCCGCCGCACTGCTGCACGCGCTGTGGAACATCGCCGCCAAGCGCGCCGGCGGCGACGCGCGGCTGCCGCTGCTGTCGGGGGCGATGGTCGCGGTGCTGTGGGCACCGGCCGCGCTGTGGGCCGGCTGGCACGAGGTGCCGCGCTGGGGCTGGCAGCCTTGGGCGGTGATCGCCGCCAGCGCGGCGCTGCACCTGGCGTACTTCAGCGCGCTGCTCAAGGGCTACCGCGTCGGCGACCTGACGGTGGTCTACCCGGTGGCGCGCGGGTCGGGGCCGCTGATCACCGCGGCCGCGGCGGTGCTGCTGCTCGGCGAGCCGGCCAGCGTGGCGGCGGGCGTCGGCGCGGTCGCGGTGGCCGCGGGGGTGGTGCTGATCGCAGGCGCTGCGGCGCCGTGGCGGCGCGCGCATGACGCGGCGCGGCGCGCCCGCGTGGCCGCCGGGGTGCGCTGGGGCCTGGTGACCGGCGTGTGCATCGCCGCGTATTCGGTGGTCGACGCCTACGCGGTGAAGGTGCTGCTGATCGGCCCGCTGATCCACGACTACCTGTGCAACGTGCTGCGCGTGCCGATGATGCTGCCGATGTTCTGGCGCGACCGCGCCGGCCTCGGCGACGCGCTGCGCCGCCACTGGCGGGCGGCACTGGTGGTCGCGCTGCTCAGCCCGGCGGCGTACATCCTGGTGCTGTACGCGGTGACGCTGGCGCCGCTGTCGCACGTCGCGCCGGCGCGCGAGGTGTCGATGCTGGTGGCCGCGCTGCTCGGCGGCCGGCTGCTCGGCGAGGGCGACCGCGCGCTGCGCCTGCTCGGCGCGGCGTGCATCGCCGGCGGGGTGGTCGTGCTGGCGGTCGGCTGAAGCGCCGGCGCCGACAATCGGCGCATGAGCACACCGCCGCACGCCGCGCTGATCGGCGTCGACTTCAGCTGCACGCCGGCGCGACGCAAGCCGATCGTCGTCGCGCACGGCGAGTGGGCCGGCGACGTGCTGCGCCTGTGCGCACTGCAAACGCTGGACACGCTGCAGGCGTTCGAGGCGCTGCTCGCCGAGCCGGGACCATGGGTCGGCGCGTTCGACTTTCCGTTCGGGCTGCCCCGGGCCTTCGTCGACGCGCAGCGCCTGGGCGCCGGCGCTGCCGAGGTGGTGGCCGAACTGCACCGGCGCTGCCCGACGCGCATGGCGCTGCGCGCGCTGATCGACGACTGGGGTCGTGCCCGCCCGCCCGGCCAGCGGCTGCCGCACCGGCGCACCGACACCGCGTTCACCGGCGTCGCGTCGACCAGCCCGCTGCAGACCCGCTACGTGCCGGTGGGCTTCATGTACTACGAGGGATTCGCGCGGCTGGTCGCGTCCGGTGCCTCGATCCCCGCGCTGCACGACGGCGACGTGCGTCGCGTCGCGCTCGAGGGCTACCCGGGCTGGCTGGCGCACGCGCTGCTCGGGCGCCAGCGCTACAAGAACCACGACGATGCGGCGACGCTGATCGCGCGCCGGCAGATCGTCGACGCGCTCGAGCAGGGCCGCTCGCCGCTGGGTCTGCGCGTCAAGCTCGGCCACGCGCAGCGCGACGCGCTGGCCGCCGACGCGTCGGGCGACCGCATCGACGCGCTGCTGTGCCTGGCGCAGGCCGCCTGGGCGTCGCGCCGGCCGCGCTGGGGGCTGCCCGAGGACGTCGACCCGGTCGAGGGCTGGATCGTCGGCGCCGGGGTGCACTGGTAACGTGCGCGCATGGACCTGCTGAACGTCGCGCTGCTCGCCGCCGGCACGCTGGTCTTCGTCAGCGTGCTCACCGGCCTGTTCTCGGCGCGCGCAGGGTTCTCGTTCCTGCTCGTGTTCCTCGTCGCCGGCATGCTCGTCGGCGAGGACGGCCCCGGCGGCGTCGAGTTCAGCGACTATCGCGCCGCGTTCTGGGTCGGCAACGCGGCGCTCGCGGTGATCCTGCTCGACGGCGGGTTGCGCACCGCGTTCAGCACCTTCCGCACCGGGCTGCGACCGGCGCTGGGGCTGGCCACGATCGGCGTCGTCGTGACCGCGGCGATCACCGGCGCGGCCGCGGCGCTGCTGCTGGGCATCGAGTGGCGGCTCGGGATGCTCGCCGGCGCGATCGTCGGCTCGACCGACGCCGCCGCGGTGTTCTCGCTGATGCGCACCAGCCAGCTGCGCCTGAACGAGCGCATGGCCACCACGCTGGAGATCGAGTCGGGCATCAACGACCCGATGGCGGTGTTTCTCACGGTGATGCTGATCACCTGGATCACCGCGCCGCAGCCGCTGGACGGCTGGGCGCTGCTGGTGATGTTCTTCAGCCAAGCCGGCTGGGGGCTGGTCGTGGGGCTGGCCGGCGGGTGGCTGGTCGGCGCGTTGCTGAGACGCTTGCGCCTGGGCGACGAGTACGAGGCGCTGGGTGCGCTGCTGCTGCTGTCGTCGGGGGTCGCGGTGTTCGGCGGCGCGAGCCTGGCCGGCGGCTCGGGCATCCTCGCGGTGTACTTGTACGGCATGGTCGTGCGCCACCGTGCCGAGCGTGTCGTGCTCGGCGCGCTGGCGGCGATGGACGGCTACGCCTGGCTCGCGCAGGCGGGCATGTTCCTGCTGCTGGGAATGCTGGTGACGCCGTCGCGCATGGTCGACAACCTGTTGCCGGCGCTCGGCGTGGCCGCGGCACTGATGCTCGTCGCCCGGCCGTTCGCGGTGTGGCTGTGCCTGGCGCCGCTGCGTTTCACGCGCAGCGAGATCGCGTTCATCAGCTGGGTCGGACTGCGCGGTGCGGTGCCGATCGTGCTGGCGGTGTTCCCGATCGCCTACGGCGTGCCCGACGCGAGGCTGCTGTTCGACGTCGCCTTCGTCGCGGTGCTCGCGTCGCTGCTGCTGCAGGGCACGACGATGCGCTGGGCCGCGCAGCGCTTCGGGGTCAACCTGCCCGACGTCGAGGACGAGCCCGCGCACCGCGCGCTGTTCGGCGACTTCGTGCTCGACGGCGGCACGCCGCTGGCGGACCTGTGCAGCTTCTACGGCCTGCCGCTGCCCGCAGAGGGGCCGCGCGACCTCGCCGGCTGGCTGGGCTGGCGTCTGGGGCGCCCGCCGGTGGTCGGCGACACCACCGAGTGGGCCGGCGCGCAGTTCAGCGTGCGCGCGCTCGACGGCGCGCGCATCGCGCGCGTCGGCCTGAAGCTGCCCGAGGAGGCGCCGGCCGCCGGGCACTGATTTCGCCGATACTGGGCGCCACTGCGCATGCTTGCACTTCACCAAGCGGAACCCGCGACGCCGCCGGGCCTCGAACCACCACGATGACCACCACCTCCGAGCGGCCCGGTGCCGTGTCGCGCGCGCTGACCGCCGCCGCGGGGCTGCTGCTGCGCGTGCTGCTCGCCATCGCCGGCGCGCTGTTCTTCGCTGCGGCGTTGCTGGCCGGACTGATCGCGTCGATCGGGGTGCTGCTGTGGGCGCTGTTCACCGGGCGCCGCCCGGCCGTGATGCGCTTCGCGCGCGGACGCTGGCGCACGCCGGCCGGCGTCGGCGACCGCCCCGACATGCCGCCGCGACGCAACGGCGAGGTGATCGACGTCGAGGCGCGCGAGGTGCGCGGCGCCGAACCGCGCCGCGATTGAACGCGGCGCTGCGGCGCGGGTCGCCGGCTGCGCAGGGCCTTGCTGCACCGGCGGGCATGACGCTGGACGGATGGTTCGCTTCCCGCGGCTGGTCGCCGTTCGGTTTCCAGCGCGAGGTCTGGCGTGCGCTGGCCGGTGCGCGCAGCGGGCTGCTGCACGCGACCACCGGCAGCGGCAAGACCTATGCGGTTTGGCTCGGTGCGCTGCAGCGCGCCGAACGGCTCGGGATGTCCGGCCACGGTGCCGCGCCGCCGCTGGGCGTGCTGTGGCTCACCCCGATGCGCGCGCTGGCGGCCGACACCGTGCGTGCGCTGCGCGAGCCCGCGAGCGAACTGGCGCCGGCGTGGAGCATCGGCCTGCGCACCGGCGACACGCCGGCGGCCGAACGGGCGCGCCAGGATCGCCGGCTGCCGACCGCGCTGGTGACGACGCCCGAGTCGCTGAGCCTGCTGCTCACGCGCGCCGACGCGCGCGACCGACTCGCCGGCGTGCACACCGTGATCGTCGACGAGTGGCACGAGCTGATCGGCGGCAAGCGCGGCGTGCAGGTGCAGCTGGCGCTGGCGCGGCTGAGGCGCTGGAACCCGGCGCTCGTCACCTGGGGGCTGAGCGCGACGCTGGGCAACCTCGCCGACGCGATGCGCACGTTGGTCGGCAGCGGCGACGGCGTGCTCGTGCAGGGCCGCATCGACAAGCCGCTGGTCGTCGACACGCTGCTGCCGCAAGAGCCCGGACGCTTCGGCTGGGGCGGGCACCTGGGCGCGCAGATGCGGCCGGCGGTGGTCGCCGAGATCGAACGCGCGTCGACGACGCTGGTGTTCACCAACACGCGCAGCCAGGCCGAGATCTGGTACCAGCTGCTGCTCGAAGCCCGTCCCGACTGGGCCGGTCTGGTCGCGCTGCATCACGGGTCGCTGGACAAGTCGGTGCGCGAGTGGGTCGAGCTCGGGCTCAGGGAAGGGCGGCTGAAGGCGGTGGTGGCGACGTCGTCGCTGGACCTCGGCGTCGACTTCCTGCCGGTCGAACGCGTGCTGCAGATCGGCAGCGCCAAGGGCGTCGCGCGGCTGTTGCAGCGCGCCGGGCGCAGCGGCCACGCGCCCGGGCGCGCGAGCCGCGTGACGCTGGTGCCGACGAACACGCTCGAACTCGTCGAAGCCGCGGCGGCGCGGCGCGCGGCGCTCGCCGGGCGTGTCGAGTCGCGCGCCAGCCCCGACAAGCCGCTCGACGTGCTGGTGCAGCACCTGGTCACGGTCGCGCTCGGGGGTGGGTTCGACGCCGACGCGCTGTTCGACGAGGTGCGCACCGCGCCGGCGTACCGCACGCTGACGCGCGACGAGTTCGACTGGGCGCTGGCCTTCGTCGTGCAGGGCGGAGCGAGCCTGCACGCCTACCCCGAGTACCACCGCGTGCAGCGTGGCGCCGACGGCGTCCACCGTGTCGTCGACCGCGGCATCGCGCTGCGCCACCGGCTGCAGGTCGGCACCATCGTCAGCGACGCGGCGATGCAGGTGAAGTGGACCTCGGGGGGCAACGTCGGCACGATCGAGGAGGGTTTCATCGCGCGACTGAAGCCCGGCGACCACTTCGTGTTCGCCGGCCGCGTGCTCGAGTACGTGCGCGCGAAGGAGCTGACGGCCTACGTGCGCAAGGCGACCCGGCCGCAGGGCATCGTGCCGGCCTGGGCCGGCAGCACGATGCCGCTGTCGAGCGAGATGGCCGACGCGGTGCAGGCGTTGATCGAGGGCTTCGCCTGCGGCGACGCCACCGCGTGCGCCGAGCCCGAGATCGTCGCTGCGACGCCGATGCTCGCGACGCAGCAGCAGCGCTCGCGACTGCCGCGCGCCGGCCGGCTGCTGGTCGAGCGCTACCGCGCGCGCGAGGGCGAGCACCTGTTCCTCTACCCGTTCGGCGGGCGCCACGTGCACATCGGGCTCGCGCAGCTGCTGGCGTGGCGGCTGGCGCGCACCGTGCCGAACACCTGCTCGCTGTCGGTCAACGACTACGGGCTCGAGATCCTCGCCGCGCGGCCGCTGGACCTCGCGGCGCTGCACGACGGGAGCCTGTTCGCGACGACGCGGCTGGCGGCCGACGTGCTCGCGAGCCTGGGCAGCGGTGCGCTCGCGCAGCGGCGCTTCCGCGAGATCGCGCGCGTGGCCGGGCTGGTGTTCGGCGGGTACCCCGGCGCGCCGAAGAGCCTGCGCCAGCTGCAGGCCTCGTCGAGCCTGTTCTACGAGGTGTTCCGCAAGTACGACGCCGGCAACCTGCTGCTGACGCAGGCCGACGGCGAGGTGCTGGCGCAGGAGCTCGAGCTGACCCGGCTGTGCGCCGTGCTCGACACGATGGCCGCGGCACCGATCGACCTCGTCGAGCTCGCGGCGCCCAGCCCGTTCGCGCTGCCGCTGATGGTCGAGCGCCTGCGCGAGCAGCTGAGCACCGAGAAGCTGAAGGACCGGCTCGCGCGGCTGCTGGCCGACGCCGAGCGTGGCGCGATGGCGCAGTCGCCGGCGACGGGGCCGCCACGCGGGCGCGCGCGGCGGGTACGATCGCGGGCGACCGACGAGGAGACCCGACCATGAGCGGACAACTGGTGCTGATCGCCGACGACGGCGCGGTGCGCACGCTGACGCTGAACCGCCCGCAGGCGTTGAACAGCTTCACCACCGCGATGCACGCCGAACTGCGCGCCGCGCTCGACGCGGCGGCCGACGACGCGGGTGTGCGCTGCGTCGTCGTCACCGGCGCCGGCCGCGGTTTCTGCGCCGGCCAGGACCTCAACGACGCCGGCATGAGCAGCGGCGAGGTCGACGTCGGCGACGTCATCGAGCGGCTGTACCGGCCGCTGGCGCTGCGCATCCGTTCGATGCCGGTGCCGGTGGTCGCCGCGGTCAACGGCGTGGCCGCCGGCGCCGGGGCGAACTTCGCGCTCGGCTGCGACCTCGTCGTCGCCGCGCGGTCGGCGAGCTTCATCCAGGCGTTCTCGAAGATCGGCCTGATCCCCGACTGCGGCGGTACCTGGCTGCTGCCGAACCTGGTCGGGCGCGCGCGCGCGCTCGGGCTGGCGATGACCGGCGACAAGCTCGGCGCCGAACAGGCGCAGGCGATGGGGCTGATCTGGCAGTGCGTCGACGACGCCGCGTTCGCCGACACGGTGAAGGCGCTGGCGCACAGGCTCGCGGCGATGCCGACGAAGGCGCTCGCCGACACCCGGCGCGCGATCGACACCTCGGCGGCGATGAGCTATGCCGACGCGCTGCGGCTCGAGGCCGACCTGCAGCGCGAACTCGGCCACGCGCACGACTACCGCGAGGGGGTCGCTGCGTTCCTCGCCAAGCGCGCGCCGAGCTTTCGCGACCGCTGAAGCGGCGCCGGCAGCAAACAAAAAGGCCCGGCGAAGCCGCCGGGCCGAAGGTACCTTCAACGAGGTTTCGACAGGTACCGAGGAGACAACCTGTGCGACGCCGCGGCAATGCCCGCCGCGGCGTCGGCGCGAGCCGCTCAGGCGGCGCGCTTGCCGGTCTTGGTCGCCGTCTGCGTGGCCTTGACGGCGGTGCTGGTCACGGCCTGGAAGTTGGCTTCGGCCACCTCGGCGGCCTGCTTGGCGGCCTTGTGCACGCTCTCGTAGGCGTTGTTCGCGGCGGCGACGGCCGACTTGACCAGCGCGACGGCGTTCTCGCTGCCGGCCGGCGCGTTCTTGACCATCGTGTCGACCAGCGTCATGAACTTGCGCTGCGTGTCGGCCACCTGCTCCTCGGCGACCTTGGTCACCTCGGCGTTGGTCGCGGCGGCGATGTCGTACAGGTGGCGGCTGTAGGCGGCGGCCTTCTCGGCGGCGGGCTGCAGCAGGCCGGCCTGCAGGGCCAGCAGTTCCTGCGCGTCCTTCACCGACAGCGCGGCGCGGGTCGTGTCGGCGCTCTCGGCCAGCGTGGCCTTGGCGACCTGCAGGTTCAGCTCGACGAGCTTCTCGACGCCTTCGAACGCCTTGTTGGTCAGGCCGAACAGGGTCTCGACGTTGGCCTTGTGGGCGGCCAGCACTTGCTCAGGGGTCATCATGGCGTGATCTCCGGTGGGGGGTCAGTGGGGCAGGGTTTGCTGCACTGCAGCATGGATTGAAGTATAGGGTCTGTGGCGGTGCTTGCAAGCCCTATTTGTTGCGCCGCAGCATTCTAGAGTGCCACCTCCAGCGGCGACGGCGCCGGCGGCGCGTCGACAATGCGCCGCGATGCAGGCCTTCTACAGCGACCAGTTCGTGCTGCCGCTGCCGGCCGGCCACCGCTTCCCGATGCCCAAGTACCGCCTGCTGCGCGACCGCCTGCTCGCCGAGGCCCCGGGCATCCGGCTGCAGCCGGCGCCTGCGGCCAGCGACGGCGAACTGGCGCTGGCGCACACGCCGACCTACATCGCCCAGGTCGCCGAGGGCTTGCTCAGCACGGCGCAGCAACGCGAGATCGGTTTTCCGTGGTCGGCGGCGATGGCCGAGCGCGCGCGCCGCTCGGTCGGCGCGACGATCGCCGCGGCGCGTGCCGCGCTCACCGAGGGGGTGGCGAGCAACCTGGCCGGCGGCACGCACCATGCGAGCGCGGACAAGGGCTCGGGCTACTGCGTGTTCAACGACGTCGCGGTCGCCGCGCGGCTGATGCAGGCCGAGTGGCACCGCCGCCACCGGCGGCTGCTGCGCGTGGCGGTGATCGACCTCGACGTGCACCAGGGCGACGGCACCGCGGCGATCTTTCGCGACGACCCGACGGTGTTCACGCTGTCGCTGCACGGCGCGAACAACTTCCCGGCGCGCAAGGTGGCCGGCGACCTCGACGTCGCGCTGCCCGACGGCTGCACCGACGCGCCGTACCTGGCCGCGCTCGACGACGCGCTGGCCGCGCTGTGGGCGCAGCACCGCGACGAGCCGCCGGGGCTGGTGTTTTACTTGGCCGGCGCCGACCCGCACGAGGGCGACCGGCTGGGCCGGCTCAAGCTCAGCGCCGCTGGGCTGGCCGAACGCGACCGGCGCGTGTTCGACGCCTGCCGCGCGCGCCGCATCCCGCTGGCGCTGACGATGGCCGGCGGCTACGGCCACGACATCGGCCAGACCGTCGCGCTGCAGCTGCGCACGCAGCAGCTGGCGTTCGACAGCTGGTGCGCGTGGCACGCGGCCTGACCCGCTGAGGTTCCCGAACGATGGAAGAATGTCCGCGATGAGCACGACCCGCGCCCGGCCGCCGTCCCGCGCCGACTACCCGGTGTTTCGCCGCATCACGACGCGCTGGATGGACAACGACCTGTACGGCCACGTCAACAACGTCGTCTACTACAGCTTCTTCGACACCGCGGTCAACGCACACCTGATCGACGCCGGCGCCCTCGACATCCACGCCGGCGCCGTGATCGGCCTGGTCGTCGAGACGTACTGCAACTACTTCGCGCCGCTGGCTTTCCCCGGCGACGTCGACGCCGGACTGCGCGTCGCGCAGGTCGGGCGCAGCAGCGTGCGCTACGAGGTCGGGCTGTTCGCCGCCGACGAGCCGCTCGGCGCCGCGGCAGGCCACTTCGTGCACGTCTACGTCGACCGCGAGAGCCGCCGCCCGGTGGCCGCGCTGCCCGACGCGCTGCACGCCGCACTGCGTGCGCTGCACGATCGCGTCTGACCCCGCCCGAGCCGATGCCCGAGATCACCCCCGAGACCGTCGCCGCCGTCGACGCGGCGATCACCTCGCGCCGCTCGGTGCGCGCGTTCCTGCCCACGCCGGTGCCGCGCGCGACGATCGAGGACATCCTGCGCGTCGCGTCGCGCGCGCCGTCGGGCACCAACACGCAGCCCTGGCGCGTGCACGTGCTGCTCGGCGAGGCGCGCGCGGCGCTCACGCACAAGATCCTCGCCGCGTTCGACGACCCGGCGCAGGCGTCGCAGCACGCCGAGGACTACCCGTACTACCCCGCCGAGTGGTTCCCGCCGTACCTCAAGCGCCGGCGCAAGCTCGGCTGGGACATGTACGCGCTGGTCGGCATCGTCAAGGGCGACAAGGCGCGCATGCACGAGCAGCATGGGCGCAACTACCGCTTCTTCGACGCGCCGGTCGGGCTGATCTTCACGATCGACCGCCGCCTCGCGCAGGGCAGCTGGCTCGACTACGGCACCTTCCTGCAGAGCGTCATGGTGGCGGCGCGCGCGCGCGGCCTGGACACCTGCCCGCAGCAGGCCTTCTCGCGCTTCCACCGCATCATCGAGCAGCACCTGGCGCTGCCGCCCGAGCAGATGGTGGTGTGCGGCATGTCGCTCGGCTGGGCCGACCCCGACGCGCCGATCAACCGGCTGGTGTCCGAGCGCGAGGGCGTCGACGCGTTCGCGCGATTCGTCGAGTGAGTCCGACGCCGACCCACCCACCCAAGGAGACGACGACCATGACCCGACCCGCCGTGCTGGTGGCCCGCGCCGTGTTCCCCGAGGTCCTCGCGCGGCTGCGCACGCACTTCGAGGTCGACGACAACCCCGACGACGTGATCTGGAGCCCCGGCGAGCTGAGCCAGCGGCTGCGCGGCAAGGCCGGTGCCTACGTCACCGGCAGCGAGCGCGTCGACGCCGCGCTGCTCGACGCGAACCCGCAGCTGCGCGCCGTGTGCAACATGGCCGTGGGCTACAACAACATCGACGTCGACGCCTGCACCGAGCGCGGCGTGCTGGTGACCAACACGCCCGACGTGCTCACCGAGACCACCGCCGATTTCGGCTTCGCGCTGATGATGGCCGCGGCGCGGCGCATGGCCGAGGGCGAGCACTACCTGCGCGCCGGGCGCTGGACCAAGTGGCGCTACGACATGTTCACCGGCAGCGACGTGCACGGCGCGACGCTGGGCATCCTCGGCATGGGGCGCATCGGCCAGGGCATCGCGCGGCGCGGGGCGCTGGGCTTCGGCATGCGGGTGATCTACCACAACCGCAGCCGGCTCGACCCCGCCGTCGAGCAGCCGCTGGGCGCACGCTGGGTCGACAAGGACACGCTGTTCCGCGAGGCCGACCACGTCGTGCTGGTGCTGCCTTACTCGCCGGCAGCGCACCACGCCGTCGGCGCGCGAGAGATCGCGCTGATGAAGCCGACCGCGACGCTGACCAACGTCGCGCGCGGCGGCATCGTCGACGACGCCGCGCTGGCGCAGGCGCTGCGCGAGCAGCGCATCGCCGCCGCGGCGCTCGACGTCTTCGAGGGCGAGCCGAAGGTGCACCCCGGCCTGCTCGAGGTGCCCAACGTCGTGCTCACGCCGCACATCGCCAGCGCGACGGTGGCCACGCGGCGCGCGATGGCCGACCTCGCCGCCGACAACCTGATCGCCGCGCTGACCGGCGGCGTGCCGCCGACGCCGGTCAACCCGCAGGTGCTCGGCGGGCGCTGACGGCAGCGCGCGGTGCTGCGCTACCATCGCGCGCTTCGCCGTCGTCGCCCACCTAGTCACCTCTCGGCGCGCAGCGCGCGCCTGCGGCCTTCACCCCATGCAAGTCGTCTGCCTCGATCTCGAGGGCGTGCTGATCCCCGAGATCTGGATCGCCTTCTCCCAGCGCACCGGCATCGCCGAGTTCTCGCGCACCACGCGCGACGAGCCCGACTACGACAAGCTGATGCGCTGGCGGCTCGACCTGCTGCGCCGCCACGGGCTGAAGCTCGCCGACATCCAGGCGGTCATCGGCGACCTGGCGCCGCTCGACGGCGCGAAGGACTTCCTCGACGACCTGCGCGCGCGCTACCAGGTGATCATCCTGTCGGACACCTTCTACGAGTTCGCCGACCCGCTGATGCGCCAGCTCGGCCGCCCGACGCTGTTCTGCCACCGGCTGGTGATCGACGCCGACGGCTTCGTCGCCGACTACAGGCTGCGCCAGAGCGACCAGAAGCGGCACGCGGTGCAGGCGCTGCAGGAGCTGAACTTCCGCGTCATCGCCGCCGGCGACTCGTACAACGACACCGCGATGCTCGCTGCGGCCGACGCCGGCTTCCTGATCCACCCACCGGCCAACGTCGTCGCGCAGTTCCCGCAGTTCCCGGTGACGACGAGCTACGCCGAACTGAAGGCGGCGATCGACGGCGCCGCGGCGAGGCTGTCGTGAGCACCCTCGAAGCGCCTTCGGCGCGTCCCCCTCGAGGGGGCACCGGCCGCTGAAGGCGGGCGCGTCCCTGCCGCGCGGCGCTTGCACCCCGCGGAGCAGCCAGCGACGTCGTCAGAACCGCTCGAAGTCGCCGAGGTAGCGCCACTGCCCCGGCGGCAGCGCGCCGAGCGCGACGCGGCCGATGCGGATGCGCTTGAGCGCGACGACCTTCAGCCCGACGAGCTCGCACATGCGGCGGATCTGCCGCTTGCGCCCCTCGCGCAGCACGATGCGCAGGCGGTCCTCGTGGGCCCAGCTGACCTGCGCCGGCTTCAGCGCGCGCCCGTCGAGCTCGAGCCCGTGGCGCAGCTGATCGAGCGCGCCGGGCGCCACCGCGCCGCCCGGCAGCGGCTCGACACGCACCAGGTACTCCTTCTCGACGGACGAGTCGTCGCCGATCAGCGCCTTGGCCACGCGGCCGTCCTGCGTCAGCACCAGCAGCCCGGTCGAGTCGATGTCGAGCCGGCCGGCCGGCGCCAGCCCGCGCAGGTGGGCGTCCTGGAACGCGATGCGCGTCGGGTCGTCGGCCCAGTGGTTCTCGGGGCGCACCAGCACCGACGCCGGCTCGTGGCCGCCCTCGGCCTGGCCGCTGACGTAGCCCAGCGGCTTGTGCAGCAGGATCGTCACGCGGCGCGCCTGCGCGCGACGCGCCGCCGGGTCGACGTCGATGCGCTGGCCGGGCGTCACGCGCTGGCCGAGGCGCGCGATGCGGCCGTCGACGCGAACCCAGCCGGCCTCGATCCACTCGTCGGCCTCGCGCCGCGACGCGATGCCGTCCTCGGTGAGCCGCTTCGACAGCCGCACGCCTTGCGCCGTGGGCGGCGCCTCGGCGCGCGGCGCGGCAGGACCGCGCGACGGTGCGGTGCGCGCGTCGGTCGCCGCCTCGCGCGGCGTTCGCGCGCCGCGGGGCTCGCGCGCCGGCGCTGCGGGGGGGCGCGGTCCGGTCCGCGCGGCCGGTTTCGGCGGCGCGTCGCGGCGCGGCGCCGGCCGGCCTTCGTCGCGCGCCAGCGGCTCGCGCCGGTCGCGCACGGGGGCGCGGTCCGGCGCTGCGGCGCGCCCGCCGCCGCGAGGTGACCGGCGGTCGTCCGCCCGGTCGACCGGCCCGGACGGTCGACCGCGTGGTGCGCCGACGTCATCGCGACGCGGCCCCGGCTGCGCGCGCGGCCGCCGGTCGTCCGAACCTGCGCCGCGGTGCGGCGGCTCGTCACGGCGCGGCTCGCGGCGACGGTCGGGCGCGCGGTCGCCGCTCGAGCGGCGCTCGCCGGGGCGTCCAGCGCCGCGGTCATCGGTGCCGCCCGACCGTGCGTCCCGGGGGCGATCGTCGCGCCGCGTCGTGGCCGGCCGGGGTGGGCGCCTCGGGGCACGCTCGTCGCCGTGGCGCGCAGGCTCGGGCGGTGCCGCGCGGTGCGGCGCCGTGGCGGCGCGCACCGGCTTGCGTCGCGGGTCGCGCGCGGCGCCGCCGGGTTTGAGTTTCAGCTTCGGCCGTTCGCTCACGGGGTGTCCTTCGGGCAGGGGTCGCGCGCGGCGCGGGCGGCGACTGGAGCATGCGCGCCGCCGAGGCGGCGCGACGTCAGGGCGCGCGCGCCGCGATGCCGAACAGCTCGGCCACCGCCTCGCGGTACAGCGGCTGGCCGACCGCGTTGGTGTTGTGGTGCGAGCCGCCTTCGACCAGCACCCAGCGCTTGGGCGCCGGCGCCGACTCGTACAGCGCGCGGCCCAGCTCGGGTCGGATCAGCCGGTCGTCGCTGCCGTGCACGACGAGCACCGGCACGCGCAGGCGGCGCATGCGCTGGACCGCCTCGAAGCGCTGCGTGATCAGCGGCCCCACCGGCAGCCAGCCCCACTTGAAGGTGCCGACCACGTCGCGGATCGACGTGAAGCTGCCTTCGACGATCAGCCCGGTGGCGTCGTCGACCTCGCTGGCCAGGTGCACCGCGATCGCGCCGCCCAGCGAGTGGCCGAACACGTAGCGCGGCGCGTGCGGGTGCCGCTCGGCGAGCCAGCGCCAGGCGGCCTGCGCGTCCTCGTAGGCCATCGCCTCCGACGGCAGCATGTCGGTGCTGCGCCCGAAGCCGCGGTAGTCGATGCCGAGCACCGAGAAGCCCAGCTCGTGCATGCGGCGCATGCGCATCGCGCTGCTGCGCACGTCCCAGCGTGCGCCGTGCAGGTACAGCAGCACCGGCGCGTCGGGGTCGGCGCGCGGCAGCCACAGCCCGTGCAGCCGGATGCGCGCGTCGGCCTCGCGCGAGTCGAACTCGATCCACACGTCGCCCATGCCGTCGGCCGCGGCGGCGCCGCCCCACCAGGTGGCCTTGCTCGGCTGGAACACCCACTCGCGCTGTTTCTCGTCGAGCGTCGCGCAGCCGGCCAGCAGCGACGCGCCGAGCAGCACGGCGAGCGCCGCGCGCCGGCCGGCGCGGTTCGCGGCGAAGGCGCGCAGTCGCATCGCGGCCGCTCCCGCCTCAGCCGCCCCAGCGGCGCACGCGACCGGTGTCGACGTGCACGAAGTCCGACTTCGCGTAGTAACCCACGCCGCCGGCACCCAGTTCGAGCGCGGCGCGGTGCAGCACGCGCAGATCGAGCCCCGGCACGCGGATGTCGATCGCGCGGCCCTGCATGTGCAGGCTGGTGCGCGCGACGCCGCCGCTGGCGGCGGCCAGCCGCGCATTGGTGGCCGGCGAGCGGTAGCCGGAGATCACGTGGAACGGCCGCGCCAGGCCCAGCCGCGCGCGCAGCGCGAGCAACTGGTCGAGCACGCCGTCGTCGATCGGGTGCACGTCGCCGCTGCGGTGGTCGCGCAGCAGGCGGTCGATCTCGGCCTTCGCGTCGGCCAGCCGCCGCCCGCGGTCGTGCAGCACCACGTCGACCTGCTCGCCGGTGTGCAGGTTGTGCAGCGCGAGGCGCTCGCCGTCGGCGAACGACAGCGGCGATGCGCGCGCGGCCAGCGGTGCAGCCACCAGTGCGCCGGCGGCGGCCGGCCGGCCAGCGGCCAGGACGGCGGCGCGCGACAGCAGCGTGCGGCGCGACAGCGGAGTCGAGGTCATGCGTCGGAGTCCTTCGCGGGGGCGGCGGTCACGATCCGGCCGATTGTCCGCCAGCCGGCCACGGCAGGTGCACCGGTCGGGCTTGGCCGTCGCGCTGGCGCCATTGCGCCTCGACGAGCGGCCAGTCGACGCGTGCGGCCACGCCGGCGCGCTCGGCGCGCTCGCGCAGCGTGCGCAGCGTGGTCGTGCCGGCACGGTACGGGTCGGGGTTGGCCTCGAACCAGATCGCGCCGTCGTCGGTCTGCACCAGTATCACCGGCTCGTAGGCGATGCGCCCGGTGTCGCCGACCGCGACGCGCCCGAACAGCGCCGCCGCGTCGTCGCTGTGCATGCGCACGCAGCCGTGCGAGCGGAACCCGTAGATGCTGCCGGGCGCGTTGGTGCCGTGGATCCCGATGCCCGGCAGGCTGGTGCCGATCCACCACCCGCCCAGCGGGTTGTCGGGGCCCGGTGGCACCCGCGTGAGCACCGGCTTGCCCTGCTCGCGCATCTCCTGCTGGATCGACGGCGGCACGATCCAGGTCTTGTCCTTCTCGCGGCTGACCACGCGGAACGCGCCGCGCGGCGTGGCCCAGTCGGGGCGGCCGACGGTCACCGGGTATGCGGCGACCAGCTCGCCGCCGCGGCGCAGCCACAGCATGCGCTGCGCGGCGTTGATGACGATGCCGTCGTCGCCGACGCCGTCGGCCAGCGGCTGCGGCAGCAAGTGGTGGCTGCGCACGCGCAGCGCCTGCCCCGGGCGCAGACGCGCCTGCGGCGACAGCGCGTTGTCGCGCGCGAGCAGCGCCACGCCGACGCCGTGGCGGGCGGCGACGCGCGTCAGGCTGTCGCCGGCGACGGCGACGTGCTCGGCGTCGACCGACCACAGCACCGCGCGCGGCAGCGGGTCGGCGCGCGCCGCGGCCGCGGCCAGCGCCGCGGCGAGCCACCACGCCGCCAGCACGATCCACGCCGTTGCGGTGCGGCGCTCAACGCCCGCGCAGGAACAGCGCATCGAGGTCCTTCATCGTCAGCTGGCGCCAGGTGGGCCGTCCGTGGTTGCACTGGTCGGCGCGCTCGGTGGCCTCCATCGCACGCAGCAGCGCGTTCATCTCGTCGAGGGTCAGGCGGCGGTTCGCGCGCACCGCACCGTGGCAGGCCATCGTCGCGAGCAGGTCGTCGCGGGCGCGCTGCACGACGCGGCTGGCGCCGACCTGGGCGAGTTCGGCGAGCACCGAGCGCGCCAGTTCCGCCGGGTCGGCGTCGGGCAGCGCCGCCGGGCGGCTGCGCACCACCAGCGTGGTCGCCGACAGCGTGCCGACGTCCAGGCCCAGCGAACGCAGCGTGTCGTGTTCGGCCTCGGCGGTGGCGATCTCGGCCGCGGTGGCGGCCAAGCTCACCGGGATCAGCAGCGGCTGCGCCGGCAGCGCCTCGCCGTCGGCGCCGGCCGCCGCGGCGGCCTTCAGCCGTTCGTAGACGATGCGCTCGTGCGCCGCGTGCATGTCGACGATGACCAGCCCCTGCGTGTTCTCGGCCAGCACGTACACGCCGCCGAGCTGCGCGACGGCGCGCCCGAGCGGCCAGTCGCCGGCCGCCGCGGTGTCGTGGGGCGGGGTCGCCGCGGTCGGCGCGCCGGCGGCGGCGTTGTGGCGGGGCGGCGCGCCGCGCAGCGCCTGCCACGCGGCCCAGCCCGCGCCCGGCGCGCCGCCGCCCGCACGTGCGGTTGCGTCGGCGGCCGGGGGCCAGCCGCGCGGCGACGGCTCGCGCGCCACCCAGGCGGCAGCGTGATCGAGCGCCAGCGCGCTCTGCCAGGTCGGTGGCGACGCCGCCGTCGGCGCCTGTGCGGCCGCAGCGGCCGGCGCGGGTGCGGTCGCCGGCAGCAGGGCCGCACGCGACGGCGCGAGCGCGTCCTCGGCGGCGCGGCGCACCGTCTCGTGCACCGCGCGTGCGTCGCGGAAGCGCACCTCGATCTTCGTCGGGTGCACGTTGACGTCGACCAGCTCGGGCGCGAGTGAGATGAACAGCACGTACGCCGGCTGGCGGCTGCCGTGCAGCTGATCGTCGTAGGCGGCGCGCAGCGCGTGCGCGACCAGCCGGTCGCGCACGTAACGGCCGTTGACGAACAGGTACTGGTGGTCGGCGCGGCTGCGCGCCGCCTCGGGCAGGCCCAGGCGCCCGCGCAGCTGCAGCGGCCCGGCGTCGCGCTGCAGTTCGCGGCTGGCAGTGACGAACTCGGTGCCGAGCACGTCGGCCAGCCGCTGCGCCGGCGCCGCGGCGCGCCACTGCGCGACCAGCCGGCCCTCGTGCCACACCGCGAACGACACGTCGGGGCGCGCCAGCGCGTGGCGGCGCACCGCGTCGACCGCGTGCGCCAGCTCGGTGGCGTCGGTCTTCAGGAACTTGCGCCGTGCCGGCGTGGCGAAGAACAGCTCGCGCACCTCGACCGTGGTGCCCGGCGCGCGTGCCGCGGGCTGCAGTTCGCCGCTGCGCGCGTCGATGCGCTGTGCGTGTGCGGCGCCCGGCTCGCGGCTGGTGATCTGCAGCTCGGCGATCGACGCGATCGCCGCCAGCGCCTCGCCGCGAAAGCCCATCGTCGACACCCGCTCGAGTTCGTCGAGGTCGGCGACCTTGCTGGTGGCGTGGCGCTTGACCGCCAGCGGGAGCTCGTCGGCGGCGATGCCGCCGCCGTCGTCCTCGACGACGATCGCGCGCACGCCGCCGGCGGCCAGGCGCACGGTCACCGCGCGTGCACCCGCGTCGAGCGCGTTGTCGACCAGTTCGCGCACCACCGACGCCGGCCGCTCGACCACCTCGCCGGCGGCGATCTGGCTGATCAGCTCGTCGTTCAGCTCCCGGATCGGGCGGCGCGGGGGCAGGACGGCGTTCATCGACGGCGGCATTGTAGGCAGCGCCTGCGGCCGCACCGCCAGAGGGGTGCGGGTCACAGCGTGCGGCTGCGCGCCAGCGGCGGGTTCTTCGCGAAGTAGCGCCCGATGCCTGCCGCCAGCGCGTCGACCAGCCGGCGCTGGTAACGCGCGTCGCGCAGCTTGCGCTCCTCGTCGGGGTTCGAGATGAACGCCGTCTCGACGAGGATGCTCGGGATGTCGGGCGCCTTGAGCACCGCGAAGCCGGCCTGCTCGACCTCGCGCTTGTGCAGGTGGCCGACGTGGCGCATCTGGCCCAGCACCTCGCGTCCGACCTTCAGGCTGTCCTTGATCTGCGCCGTGGTGCTCATGTCGAGCAACGCGCGCATCACGTGCGCGTCGGCGGCGCGCACGTTGATGCCGCCGACCAGGTCCGACGCGTTCTCGCGCTGCGCCATCCAGCGCGCCGCGGCGCTGCTTGCGCCGTTCGTGCTCAGCGCGTAGACGCTGGCGCCGCGCGCCTCGCGGCGCATGAACGCGTCGGCGTGGATCGACACGAACAGGTCGGCCTGCACGCGGCGCGCCTTGCGCACGCGCTCGTGCAGCGGCACGAAGTAGTCGGCGTCGCGAGTGAGCATCGCGCGCATGCCCGGCTCGCGGTTCAGCCGATCGCGCAGCGCCCGTGCGACGGCGAGCACGACGTCCTTCTCGCGCAGCCCGGTGGGGCCGATCGCGCCGGGGTCCTCGCCGCCGTGGCCGGGGTCGATCGCCACGACGATCAGCCGGTCGATCTTCTTCTGCAGCGTCGGCGACGGCGCGCGCGGCGCGGGCGTCTGCACCGGCGCCGACGATGCCGGTGCCGGCGCGCGGTCGAGGCTGCCAATGAACTCGCCCAGCGCGTCGCGCACCGCACGCTGCGCCTGCTGCTCGGCGCGCTCCTTGTCGCGGATCAGCGCGAGCAGCGGGTCGGGCTCGACGGTGGGGTGCAGGTCGAACACCAGGCGGTGACGGTACGCGGCGACCGGCTCGAGCGCGAACTGCTGCGGCTGCACCGGCTGCTTCAGGTCGACCACCAAGCGCACGACACGCGGCTGGTACTGGCCGACGCGCACCGCGGCGATGAACGGGTCGTCGGGTCGCACCTTGCCCACCAGTTCGCGCAGCGCGTCGTCGAGTTCGACGTCGTCGATGTCGATGACCAGTCGATCGGGTCCGCCGAGCTGCTGCGCGCTGGCGCGCAGCGCCGCGTCGGACTCGATCGTGATGCGCGTGTACTCGTCGGCCGGCCACACGCGCACCGCGACGATGCCGCGCGCGTGCGCCGCGCCGACCACGCCGAAGGCCAGCGCCAGCGCGCCGAGGCCGCCGAGCGCGCGCCGGCGCGCCGGCGACGCCTCGGTCATCGGGTCATCGCGGCGAGCAGGGCGCGGCCGCGTTCGGTGTGGACCTGCAACGTCACCCGGCGTCGACCGCCGTCGACGACCGCGAGTTCCACGCACAGGTCGCACGCCGGCAGCAGCGCGGCGGCACGCTCCGGCCACTCGACGAGCTTGAGCCCCGGCGCGGCGAACAGGTCGCGCAGACCCGCGTCGTCCCACTCGCGCGGGTCGTCGAAGCGGTAGAAGTCGCAGTGCCACACCGCGCCGCCGTCGATCTCGTACGGTTCGACCAGCGCGTAGGTCGGGCTCTTGATGCGACCGCCGACGCCGAGCGCGCGCAGCAGGTGGCGCACGAAAGTGGTCTTGCCGGCGCCGAGGTCGCCGCGCAGCTCGATGAAGGCGTCGCGCAGCGCCGGGGCGGCGGCCAGCGCGGCCGCGCTGGCCGCGCACGCGGTTTCGTCGGGCCAGTCGAGGACGTGGGTTTCTAGAATCGTCCGATGGGGCAGGGTCATCTCGTCGTCGACGCACCTGCGCTGGTCGGGCAGCTGCAGGGCTGGGCGCGTGAGCTGGGATTGTCCCAGATCGGCATCGCCGGCATCGATCTCGCGCAGGCCGAGCCGGGGCTGCGGGCCTGGCTCGACGCGGGTTTCCACGGCGGCATGGACTACATGGCGCGCCACGGGCTGAAGCGCGCGCGGCCGGCCGAGCTGGTGCCCGGCACGGTGTCGGTGATCACCGCGCGCGTCGACTACCTGCCGCGCGACGCCGGCGACGACTGGCGCGAGCGCGAGCAGCGGCGCCTGGCGCAGCCGACCGAGGCCACGGTGTCGCTGTACGCACGCGGTCGCGACTATCACAAGGTGTTGCGCACGCGGCTGCAGCGGCTGGCCGAGCGCATCGAGCAGGCCGTCGGCCCGTTCGGCCACCGCGTGTTCACCGACTCGGCGCCGGTGCTCGAGGTGGAGCTGGCGTCGCGATCGGGGCTGGGCTGGCGCGGCAAGCACACGCTGGCGCTGTCGCGCGACGCCGGCTCGACGTTCTTCCTCAGCGAGGTCTTCGTCGACCTCGCGCTGCCGCCCACGCCGCCGGTGCCGGCGCACTGCGGCGCGTGCAGCGCCTGCATCGACGTGTGCCCGACGCAGGCCATCGTCGCGCCGTACCGGCTCGACGCGAGGCGCTGCATCAGCTACCTGACGATCGAGCACGCCGGGCCGATCGACGTCGCGCTGCGTGCGCCGATGGGCAACCGCATCTACGGCTGCGACGACTGCCAGCTCGTCTGCCCGTGGAACAAGTACGCGCGGCGCAGCGCGCTCGCCGACTTCGACGTGCGCGACGACTTCGCGGCGCCGACGCTGCTTGCGCTGTGGGCCTGGAACGAGGCGACCTTCCTGCGGCGCACCGAAGGCAGCGCGATCCGCCGCATCGGTTTCGAGCGCTGGCAGCGCAACCTCGCGGTGGCGCTGGGCAACGCGCTGCGCGCCGCGCCCGGCGCCGATGCGCGCCGCGACATCGTGCAGGCGCTGCGCGCGCGGCGCGACGCCGCGACGCCGCTGGTGCGCGAGCATGTGGACTGGGCGCTGGCGCAGGCCGGCGCCGCGCTCAGCCCAGCCAGTGCAGCGCGGTGAGCGCCAGCGGGATGCTGACCATGCCCAGCAGCGTCGACACGCTGACCAGGCCGGCGACGTAGCTGGCGTGCCCGCCCAGCCGCGCGGCGAGCACGTAGGCACTCGACGCGGTGGGCAGCGCGGCGAACGCGACCACCGCGAGCTGCTGCACCGGCGGCAGGTCGACCAGCGTCACGATGACCAGCGCCAGTGCCGGCAGCACCAGGTGGCGGATGCCCAGCAGCGCGGCGGCCAGCCGCGGCGCGTCGCGCAGCGCGCCCAGCCGCAGCCCGGCGCCCACCGCCATCAGCCCGAGCGGCAGCGCGGCCGCACCGATGCGGTGCAGCGTCGTGCCCAGCACCTCGGGCAGCCTCAGCCCGAGCAGGTTGCCCGCCAGCCCGGCGAGGGTGGCCAGGATCAGCGGGTTGCGCGCCAGTTCGCGCAGGTAGCCGTGCCCGCCGTGGCGTGCCAGCGGCCACACGGCGGCGACGTTGCACAGCGGCACGCACACCGACACCAGCAGCGCGATCGCCGCCACCGCCGGCGCGCCGCCCAGCCGCTCGGCCAGCGCCAGCCCGACGTAGGAGTTGAAGCGAAACGCCGTCTGCGCGCCCGACGCGTGCGCGCGCGCGTCGACGCCGGGCACCGCGCGCAGCGCGTACGCGAGCACGACGCCGGTGCCGACCACCGCGAGGCCGCTGGCGCTGAGCGAGACCATCGCGGTGGGCTGCAGCGGGTTGCGCACGATCACGCCGAACAGCAGCACCGGGAACAGCAGGTAGTACACGAGCCGCTCGGCGGCCTCCCACACCGGCCGGTTCAGCGCGGTGTGCTGGCAGATCAGGTACCCGGCGGCGATGAGTGCGAAGTCGGGCAGCAGCAGGGCCAGGTGCATGCGGGCAGTGTGCCAGCCGCCCCGTCGCGCCGTGCCGCGGCGCCGGGACCTCGGGTCATCCCCGGGGATCGGCGCGGATCTTCCGGCGCGCCGCTCGGTCAGAATGCGCGGCAAGCGGCCGCGGCACGCCGCGCCGAGACCCTGTCCACCGCAAGCGGAGAATCCACGCATGAGCAAACGCGAGTCCCTGAAGACCCTGGCGGCGCTGGCCGTCGTCGCGGCCGTTCCGCTGGCCGCCGGCCCCGCCTGGGCCCAGGCCTACCCGACCAAGCCGGTGCGGCTGATCGTGCCGTTCGCCCCCGGTGGCACTACCGACATCATCGCGCGCATCGTCGCCGAGAAGATGGGCAGCGCGCTGGGCCAGCAGGTGCTGGTCGAGAACAAGGGCGGCGCCGGCGGCGTGATCGGCGCGGTGGAGATGATCAAGTCGCCGCCCGACGGCCACGCGCTGGGCATGGCCACGGTGTCGACCACCGCGGCCAACCCGGCGATCAACCCGAAGATCCCGTACGACCCGCTGACCGACATGGTGGCGATCACCAACATCGCGGCCACGCCCAACGTGATCGCGGTGCACCCGTCGTTCCCGGCCAAGGACTACAAGAGCTTCATCGAGACGCTGAAGAAGAACCCCGGCAAGTTCAGCTACGCCAGCTCGGGCACCGGCGGCATCGGCCACCTGCAGACCGAGCTGTTCAAGAGCCTGGCCGGCGTGTTCATGACGCACATCCCTTACCGCGGCGCCGGCCCGGCGCTGCAGGACACCGTCGCCGGCCAGGTGCCGATCATCTTCGACAACGTACCCTCGGCGCTGCCGTTCATCAAGGACGGCCGACTGATCCCGATCGCGGTGGCCGCGCCGCAGCGCCTGGCGGTCATGCCCAACGTGCCGACCTTCGCCGAGGTCGGGCTCGAGCCGGTCAACCGCATGGCGTATTACGGCGTGCTCGCGCCCAAGGGCACGCCGCGCGCGGTGGTCGACAAGGTGCACGCCGCGGTGAAGACGGTGCTGCAGGACCCCGACGTGCGCAAGCGCATCGAGGACACCGGCTCGATCATCGTCGGCAACACGCCCGAGCAGTTCGCCGCGCAGATCAAGGCCGAGCTGGCGGTGTACAAGGAAGTGGTGGCCAAGCAGAAGCTCGAACTCTGAGCCCCCGCGCCGCCCCGCGCGGCGCGGCCTCGCCGCGGCGCGCATCGGCGCCGCTGCCCGGGGCCAGCGCCGCCGCGATCGACCTGTTCCTCGACGCGATCTGGCTCGAGGACGGGCTGGCAGCGCACACCTTGGCGGCGTACCGGCGCGACCTGACGCTGTACGCGCGCTGGCTGGCTGCAGAGACGGCGCGCACGCTCGACGACACGCGCGAGAGCGATCTGTTCGCGTACATGGCCGCGCGCCACGCCAGCACGCGCGCGACCACCGCCAACCGGCGGCTGACGGTGTTCAAGCGTTACTTCCGCTGGGCGCTGCGCGAGCGGCGCATCGGCGCCGACCCGACGCTCAAGCTGCTCACCGCGCGCCAGCCGCTGCGCGTGCCGAAGACGCTGAGCGAGGCGCAGGTCGACGCGCTGCTCGCCGCGCCCGACGCCGCGCAGCCGCTGGGCCTGCGCGACCGTGCGATGCTCGAACTGATGTACGCCAGCGGGCTGCGCGTCAGCGAGCTGGTGACGCTGAAGACCGTGCAGGTGGCACTGGCCGAGGGCGTGCTGCGCGTCACCGGCAAGGGTTCGAAGGAGCGCCTGGTGCCGTTCGGCGAGGAGGCGCATGCCTGGCTGCAACGTTACCTGGCGCAGGCGCGCGCAGAGATCCTCGGTGCGCGCGCCAGCGACGCCCTGTTCGTCACCGCGCGTGGCGGCGCGATGACGCGGCAGATGTTCTGGCAGCTGGTGAAGAAACACGCGCTGCGCGCCGGCATCACCGCACCGCTGTCGCCGCACACGCTGCGCCACGCCTTCGCGACGCACCTGCTCAACCACGGCGCCGACCTGCGCGCGGTGCAGCTGCTGCTCGGCCACGCCGACATCGGCACGACGACCATCTACACCCACGTCGCGCGCGAGCGCCTGCGCCAGCTGCACGCCCGCCATCACCCGAGGGGCTGAGTGCCGCGGCTGCGGGCCGCCCGCGCGGGCGCGGACGGCGCGATCGCGCGTGGCGCGCCGGGGCGAAGGTTCACGCCGGCGCCGCGCGATCACGCCACGAGGTCGCGGTACGCGTGCCAGCTGGCGTAGCCGAGCCACGGAAAGACCACCACCAGCGCGAGCATCGCGGTGGCCATCGCCAGCGTCGTCAGCGCCGCGACGAGCAGCGCCCACAGCAGCATCGTGCCCGGGTTGCGCGCGCAGCAGCGCCAGCTGGTGGCCGCGGCCGTGAACAGGTCGACCGGGCGGTCGAGCAGCATCGGCGCGGTGACCACCGACAGCGCGAACACCAGCGTCGCAAACGCCGCGCCGCAGGCGAAGAAGGCCAGGCGCAGCGCCAGGTACTGCGGCGAGAACAGCAGGTCGTCGACGAGGCGGTCGAGGTCGGGCACGGTGCCGCCGTAGGTCAGCGCGAACACGATCGCCGCGACGCGTTCCCACAGGATCAGCGCCAGCGCGAGCATCAGCCCGAACAGCGCGAACGACGCGCCGTTGCGCCGCCACGCAAACACCGCGCGCGCGGCCGACACGCGCTCGCCGGCGTCGCGCTGCTGCGCGAGCGCGCACAACCCGATCGCGAGGAACGGCGCGACCAGCAGGAAGCCGCCGGCGAACGCCGGCACCAGGTAGCTCGCGCCCCAGGCCAGCGCGAGCAGCACGACGCCGAAGCCGGCCACCAGCGCGCCGTAGGCCAGGCTGAATCCGGGCTGGTGCACGAAGTCGGCGGCGCCTCGGCGCAGCCAGTGCAGCGTGCGCTGCGGCGCGACGACGCGCACCTGTCGCACGGCCAGTGGGGCGGGGGCATGCAGGGCGTGGTCCACGGCGCTCTCCTGCGGCGCGCGCGACGTTCGGCGCGAGCGCGATCGTAGGCACGCCGGCGCCGCGCCGCAAGGGCGGAGCACCGTACCCGCGGCGCGCGCTCAGGGCGCGCGCTGCAGCGCCGCGATCTCGTCGTCGCCGAACCCGGCGGCGCGGCGCGCGTCCAGGTTGAACGGCGGCTTCAGCCGCGGTGCGGCGTGGCGCTCGGCGAGCAGCGCGTCGTGCGCCAGCGGGTCGAGCGCGTCGCGCGCACAGGTCCAGCGGTACCAGCGGTTGCCGATCGCGACATGGCCGACCTCGTCGCGCAGGATCACGTCGAGGATCTCGACCGCGCGCGCGTCGCCGGCGCGCGCGAGCTTGCGCTGGATCGCCGGCGTCGCGTCGAGGCCACGCGCCTCGAGCGTGCGCGGCACCAGCGCCATGCGTGCGACGAGGTCGTCGCGTGTCTTCTCGGCCATCGCCCACAGCCCGTCGTGCGCGTCGAAGTCGCCGTAGGCGTGGCCCTGCGTGGCCAGGTGCGCGGCGAGCAGCGTGAAGTGCAGCGCCTCCTCGGCGGCGACGCGCAGCCAGTCGCGGTAGAAGGTCTCGGGCAGGCCGGGAAAGCGCCACGCGGCGTCGAGTGCGAGGTTGATCGCGTTGAACTCGATGTGCGCGATCGCGTGCAGCAGCGCGGCGCGGCCTTCGACGGTGTGCACCGCGCGCTGCGGCACCTGTGCCGGCGGCACCAGCCGCGGCCGCGCGGGCCGCCCGGGCAGCGGCACCACGGGCTCCAGCACAGCCAGCGGGTCGATCGACGTGCGGCTGTCGCACAGCTCGCGCCACAGCGCGGTCGCGGCCTCGGCCTTCGTCGCGGGGTCGGTCAGCGCCAAGACCTGCAGCGCGCGTGCTCGGGCGTCCATTCCTACAATTGTGCGTCCCCCACATCAAGGTTCCGAGGAGCGCATGGCCATCTACCGGCTGGGCGAGCATGCACCGCAGGTGGCCGCCAGCGCCTGGGTGGCCGAGTCGGCCACCGTCGTCGGCCAGGTCGAGGTCGGCGACGACGTGGGCATCTGGTACGGCGCCGTGCTGCGCGGCGACAACGACCGCATCGTCGTCGGCGCCGGCAGCAACGTGCAGGACGGCTGCGTGCTGCACACCGACGCCGGCTACACGCTGGCCGTCGGCCGGGGGGTCACCGTCGGCCACCAGGCGATGCTGCACGGCTGCACGATCGGCGACGGCACGCTGGTCGGCATCCAGTCGGTGATCCTCAACGGCGCGCGCATCGGCCGGCGCTGCCTGGTCGGCGCCGGCACGCTGGTGCCCGAGGGCCGCGAGTTCCCCGACGGCGTGCTGGTCATGGGCCGCCCGGCCAAGGTGGTGCGCGAGCTCACGCCCGAGCAGCTGGCGCGGCTGGACTGGGCCTGGCGCCACTACGTCGAGCAGGCCCGGCGCCACCGCGACACGGGCGTGCGCGTCGACGCGCCGGCGCGCTGATGGACGAGTTGCACAAGTTCCTGTTCGAGGGCCTGCCGGTGCGCGGCATGCTGGTGCGCCTGGGCGAGAGCTGGCGTGAACTGCTGCGCCGGCGCGACCCGGCGCACGGCGGCATGGGCGCGTTCGCGCCGCCGGTGCGCGCGCTGCTCGGCGAGATGGCCGCCGCCGGCACGCTGATGCAGTCGAACATCAAGTTCGACGGCGCGCTGGTGCTGCAGATGCACGGCGACGGGCCGCTCAGGCTGGCGGTCGTCGAGGTGCAGCCCGACCTGGCGTTCCGCGCCACCGCGAAGGTCGAGGGCGACGTGCCGCCCGACGCGCGGCTCGAGGCGCTGCTCGACGTGCACGGCCGCGGGCGCTGCGCGATCACGCTCGACCCGAAGCGCCGCCTGCCGGGCCAGCAACCGTACCAGGGCGTCGTGCCGCTGCGCGACGACGACGGCGAGCCGCTGCAGCAGCTGGCGCAAGTGCTCGAGCACTACATGCGCCGGTCCGAGCAACTCGACACGCGGCTGCTGCTGGCCGCCGACGACCGCGTCGCCGCCGGCCTGCTGATCCAGCGCCTGCCCGCGCAGGGCGAAGGCAACCTGGCCGGCGCACGCCGCGACGACGGGGCCGGCGACGACGAACACTTCAACCGCATCGCGCACCTCGCGGCCACGCTGACGCGCGACGAACTGCTCTCGCTCGACGTGCCCACCATCCTGCGCCGGCTGTTCTGGGAGGAGACGCTGCGCCGCTTCGAGCCGCTGCGCCCGCGTTTCGCGTGCACCTGCTCGCGCGAGCGCGTCGCTCGGATGCTGCTCGGCCTCGGCCGCACCGAGGTCGACGACCTGCTCGCCGAGCGCGGCGAGGCCGAGGTCGGATGCGACTTCTGCGGCCGGCACTACCGCTTCGACGCCGTCGACGTCGGCGAGCTGTTCACGCCGCCGGCCGACCAGCCGCCGACCAGCGCGTCGGTGCAGTGACGCCGGCGGCGCTCAGCCGTCGAGCCGCCGTGCCCAGTCCTCGACGCGGCCGCTTTCGAGCCTGCGGCGTGCGAGCTGCCGCCACGACGCGGCCAGCGGCTCGAGCGCGGCGATCTCGGCCAGCGTGTCGCGGTCGAGCGGGTCGACGTAGAGGTGGTGCAGCAACCGCGCCAGCGGCCACCGCGGGCATGGGCGTTCGAGCAGCCGCAGCGTGTCGCCGGCGGCGACGACGCCTTCGCGGCGCACGCGGTAGTACCAGCCGGTGCGCTGGCTGGCCTGCACGCGGCGCGCCATGTCGGCCACGCCGAAGCGCAGATTGAGCTTCCAGCACGGCTGGCGTGCCTGCGACACCTCGACCTGCGCGCCGCCCAACGCGTAGCGGTCGCCGACGCAGACCTCGTGCTCGGTCATGCCGCAGGTGCTCAGGTTCTCGCCGAACGCGCCGGGTGCCCAGCGCCGCGCGTCGACGCCCGGCAGCGCGGCGGCCCACCACGCATAGTGCTCGGCGGCCACGTGATGCAGCGCCTTGTCGACGCCGCCGTGGTGGCGCCGGTCGGCCTGCTCGTCGCCTTGCAGGCCCGACGCGCCCAGCGCCAGCGGCCTGTCGACGCGGTGCTTGTCGATCGCGCTGAGCACGCCGGCGCCCAGCGGCGCGACGCGGCCGACGAGCAGCGCCTCGACGACCACCGGGGCCGGGCCCGACGCGGCGCGCGGCAGCGCCGTTACGGCCGGGTCCGTCATGCTCCGCGGCGCTGCCGCCGCGTCGCGTGCTCGCAGTCGGGCACGTCGCACTCGCTGCACACCCAGGTCCACGCGGCATGCACCGCCTCGCGTTCGGCCAAGCGCGTGAACAGCCCGGTGCCCGGCGCGGCGTGTGCGCGCAGCAGTGGCGCGAGCGCGTCGAGCGCGGCGGCGACACGCGCCTCGCCGGCGCCGCCGACCACCGACCAGACGATGCCGTGGGCGGCCAGCGCCTCGCGCACCAGCCGGTCGACCGGCGCGCGCACGTGCGCGCCGTCGCGCATCAGGCCGTCGGCCTGCCACGGCAGGTCGACGGCGGTCAGCAGCGTCGCGGCGTAGCCGTGGTGCGCCTGCGCGGCCAGCGGCAGCAGCGAGCGGTCGCCGAACAGCAGCGCGCTGTAGACCGCGGTCATCAGCGGCGTGGTGTCGGCGACGACCCAGGCGTGCGTCGCGGCCGCCGCGTCGATGCGCCGCTGCTGCTCGGCGGCGATCGCCGCCTGCTCGTCGGAACGCGGCGTGCGGCCCTCGCGTGAGCACCATTCGCGCAGCCACTCGCCGACCCAGGTCACCGGCGCACCGGTCAGCGCCGGCAACTGCGCGGCCAGCGCGCGCGCGAGCGTCGTCTTGCCGGTGCTCTCGGCGCCGACCAGCGCGATCACGCGGCCGGCGCTCACCGGGCTAGCCACCGTGCACCGCCTGCGCGCGCGCCCGCCGGCGCCACGTGCGCCAGCCGATGGTCGCCATCACGACGAACAGCGCGTACAGCAGCACCGTCAGCCACAGCCCCTTCCATGCGAACAGCCCCACGCTGACGACATTGACCCCGATCCACGCCGGCCAGTTCTCGACGTACTTGCGTCCGAGCAGCCACTGGCCCGCGAGGCTGCCGACGGTGGGCAGCGCGTCGAAGAACGGCACGTCGCTGTCGGTGAAGCGGTCGAGGAACACGCCGAGCAGCGGCCACGCGACGAGCACGAAGGCGACGACGCCGGCGAGGTGCCGGCGGTCCAGGTGGCGCACGCGCAGCGCGCGGCCGTCGTCGCCGGTGCCGCGCACCCACTGCCACCAGCCCCACACCGCCACCGCGATGAACACCAGCTGCAGGCTCGCCTCGCCGTAGAGCCGGTGGTCGGCGAACAGCAGCCCGTACAGGGCCGACGAGGCCATCGCCAGCGGCCAGGCCAGCGGGTTCACGCGCCAGTTGCACACCACCATCCACACCGCGAGCACGAACGCGACGACCTCGGCCCAGGCGACCGGGCTGCCCCACAGCACGAAAGCCGGCGCACCGACCAGCGACCACAGGGTGTCCATCGCGACGTCAGCCGTTCACGGCCGCAACGCAGCGCCGCAGCCCGACGAAGCACAACCCGTCCAGTGACCACCGCGGATCCGGCTGCGCCGGTCCGCTGGCGGTGCCCCCTCGAGGGGGAGCGCCGCAGGCGCTGCGGGGGTGGGTCACGTCACCGGCGCGTGATCTGCACGAGGATCTCGTCGGGCTTGAGCATGCCGAGTTCGGCGCGCGCCTTCTCCTCGACCATCTCCAGCCCTTCCTTCAGGTCGCCGACCTCGACGGCGAGCTGCTCGTTGCGCAGCCGCGCCTCGTCGTTGACCGCCTGCTGCGCCGCCAGCTGCGAGCGCAGCTGCATCACGTGCGGCACGCTGCCCTGGCCGAACCACAGCTGCGCCTGCACCGCCAGCAGCACCGCGGCCAGGGCGGGGGTGACCCAGCGTGCCGGCATCGCCGCGCCGGCGCGTCAGCGCAGGTTGTAGAACGCGCCGCGACCGGGGTAGCTGGCGACGTCGCCGAGGTCCTCCTCGATGCGCAGCAGCTGGTTGTACTTGGCGATGCGGTCGCTGCGGCTCAGCGACCCGGTCTTGATCTGGCCGGCGTTCGTGCCCACCGCGATGTCGGCGATCGTGCTGTCCTCGGTCTCGCCGGAGCGGTGGCTGATCACCGCGGTGTAGCCGGCGCGCTTGGCCATCTCGATCGCGGCGAAGGTCTCGGTCAGCGTGCCGATCTGGTTGATCTTGATGAGGATCGAGTTGGCGATGCCCTTGTCGATGCCTTCCTTCAGGATCTTCGTGTTGGTGACGAACAGGTCGTCGCCGACCAGCTGCACCTTGTGGCCCAGCTGCTCGGTGAGCCGCTTCCAGCCGTCCCAGTCGCCTTCGCCCATGCCGTCCTCGACGCTGACGATCGGGTACTTGTCGCACCACGCGGCCAGCATGTCGATCCACGCCGCCGGCTCGAGCGTCAGGCCCTCGCCGGCGAGCACGTACTTGCCGTCCTTGTGGAACTCGCTGGCCGCGCAGTCGAGCGCGATGGCGATCTGCTCGCCGGCGGTGTAGCCGGCCTGGTCGATCGCCTCCAGGATGAGCTGGATCGCCGCCTCGTGGTTCGCGACGTTGGGCGCGAACCCGCCTTCGTCGCCCACCGCGGTGGGCATGCCGCGGGCGTCGATGATCTTCTTCAGCGCATGGAACACCTCGGCGCCGTAGCGCAGCGCCTCGCGGAAGCTCGGCGCGCCCAGCGGCACGATCATGAACTCCTGCAGGTCGAGGCTGTTGTTGGCGTGTGCGCCGCCGTTGATGACGTTCATCATCGGCACCGGCAGCTGCATGCCGCCCATGCCGCCGAAGTAGCGGTACAGCGGCAGGCCCGACTCCTCGGCCGCCGCGCGCGCCACCGCCATGCTCACCGCCAGTGTCGCGTTGGCGCCCAGCCGGCCCTTGTTGTCGCTGCCGTCGAGGTCGACCAGCGTCTTGTCGAGGAACGCCTGCTCCGACGCGTCGAGCCCCAGCACCGCCTCGCTGATCTCGGTGTTGATGTGCTCGACGGCGCGCAGCACGCCCTTGCCGCCGTAGCGCGACTTGTCGCCGTCGCGCAGCTCGATGGCCTCGCGGCTGCCGGTGGACGCGCCCGAGGGCACCGCGGCGCGGCCCATGGTGCCGCTCTCGAGCAGCACGTCGCACTCGACGGTGGGGTTGCCGCGGCTGTCGAGGATTTCCCGGCCGACGATATCGACGATCGCACTCACTGCTAGCCTTTCGATGTGGGGAGGACGCTCAGACGGGGGCGGCGACACCCTCGACGACGACCATGTGGAAGTATTCGGTGGCGCCGGCGCGCTGCGCGCGCACCCGGCGGTACATCTCGCTGTCGTAGAAGGCCTTGGCCTGCTCGTACGACGGAAAGCGCAGCACGCCGACGCGCGCCGGACGCCAGTCGCCCTCGAGCGTCTCGTGCCGTCCGCCGCGCACCAGGTACTCGCCGCCGAAGGCCTTCACCGCGGCCGGCGCCTCGGCCATGTACTGCCGGTAGCGCTCGGCGTCGGTGATGTTCATCGTCACGATCACGTAGGCGTCGGGCATCGCACGCTCCTTTGCGGCGTCAGCACGGGACATCGTCTCGACCGGGGATGCGGACCGGACAGTGGGCGGGTCGACACGGCTTCAGCAGGCGAAGTCGCTCTCGAGCAGCGGCTGCGCCTTGACGACGCGGTCGAGCGCGACGAGCTGCTCGAGCAGCGCCTGCATGCGCTTCAGCGGCACCGCGTTCGGGCCGTCGGACAGCGCCTTCGCCGGGTCGGGGTGCGTCTCCATGAACAGCCCTGCCACGCCCACCGCGACCGCGGCGCGCGCCAGCACCGGCACGAACTCGCGCTGCCCGCCGCTGGAGCTGCCCTGGCCGCCGGGCAGCTGCACGCTGTGCGTGGCGTCGAACACGACCGGCGCGCCGGTCTCGCGCATGATCGCCAGCGCGCGCATGTCCGACACGAGGTTGTTGTAGCCGAAGCTCACACCGCGTTCGCAGGCCATGAAGCGGTCGTCGTCCAGGCCCTTCTCGCGCGCCGCGGCGCGCGCCTTGTCGATGACGTTCTTCATGTCGTGCGGCGCCAGGAACTGGCCCTTCTTGATGTTCACCGGCCTGCCCGATTGCGCCACCGCGCGGATGAAGTCGGTCTGCCGGCACAGGAACGCCGGCGTCTGCAGCACGTCGACCACCGCGGCGACCACCGGCACCTCGGCGTCGGTGTGCACGTCGGTGAGCACCGGCACGCCGAGCTCGCGCTTGACCTTGGCGAGGATCTCCAGCCCGCGTTCCATCCCGGGGCCGCGGAACGCGCTGCCGCTGGAGCGGTTGGCCTTGTCGTAGCTCGACTTGAAGATGAACGGGATGCCCAGCGCCGAGGTGATCTCCTTCAGGCGCCCGGCCACGTCGACCTGCAGCTGCTCGCTCTCGACGACGCAGGGCCCGGCGATCAGGAACAGCGGCCGATCCAGCCCGACGTCGAAGCCGCACAGCTTCATGCGACGGCCTTCACGACGGTGGCGCCGCGGCGCGCGCGGTGATCGAGCGCGGCCTTGACGTAGCCGATGAACAGCGGGTGCCCGTCCCACGGCGTGCTCTTGAACTCGGGGTGGAACTGCACGCCGACGAACCAGGGGTGCACGTCGTGCGGCAGCTCGACGATCTCGGTGAGCTTCTCGCGCTGCGTGATCGCGCTGATCACCAGCCCCGCGGCCTGCAGCCGCTCGAGGTAGTGCTCGTTGGCCTCGTAGCGGTGGCGGTGGCGCTCGGTGACCGTCGGGCCGTAGATGCGGTAGGCCAGCGTGCCGGGTCTGACGTCGCTGGTCTGCGCGCCCAGGCGCATCGTGCCGCCGAGGTCGGAACTGGCGTCGCGTTTCTGGATCGTGCCGTCGCGGTCCTGCCACTCGTCGATCAGCGCGATCACCGGGTGCGGCGTGTCGGGGTCGAACTCGGTGCTGTTGGCGCCGTCGAGACCGGCGAGGTGGCGCGCGACCTCGATCGTGGCCACCTGCATGCCCAGGCAGATGCCCAGGTACGGGAGGCCGTGCACGCGCGCGTACTGCGCCGCCAGCACCTTGCCCTCGATGCCGCGCTTGCCGAAGCCGCCGGGCACGAGGATCGCGTCGTAGGCGCCGAGCTGCGCGACGTTGGCCGGCGTCAGCGTCTCGGCGTCGACGTACTCGATGTTCACCTTCGCGTGGTTGTGGATGCCGGCGTGGCGCAGCGCCTCGTTGAGCGACTTGTACGAGTCCGACAAGTCGGTGTACTTGCCGCACATCGCGATCGTCACCTCGTGCTGCGGGTGCTCGACGGCGTGCACCAGGCGGTCCCAGCGCTTCAGGTCGGCGGGCCGCGTGAGCAGCTGCAGCTTCATGCAGATGATCTCGTCCAGGCCCTGCTCGTGCAGCATGCGCGGCACCTTGTAGATGGTGTCGACGTCCCACATGCTGATCACCGCCGGCCGCGCGACGTTGGTGAACAGCGAGATCTTCTCGCGCTCGTCGTCGGGGATCGGGCGGTCGGCGCGGCACAGCAGCGAGTCGGGCTGGATGCCGATCTCGCGCAGCTTCTGCACCGTGTGCTGCGTCGGCTTGGTCTTCAGCTCGCCGGCCGCGGCGATCCACGGCACGTAGGTCAGGTGCACGAAGGCCGCGTTGTTCGGCCCCAGGCGCAGGCTCATCTGGCGCACCGCCTCGAGGAAGGGCAGGCTCTCGATGTCGCCGACGGTGCCGCCGATCTCGACGATGGCCACGTCGACGTCGGCCGCGCCGCGCTGGATGTACAGCTGGATCTCGTTGGTGACGTGCGGGATCACCTGCACCGTCTTGCCGAGGTAGTCGCCGCGGCGCTCCTTCTCGAGCACGCTCTTGTAGATCTGGCCGGTGGTGAAGTTGTTGCTGCGCTTCATCCGCGTGGTGATGAAGCGTTCGTAGTGGCCGAGGTCGAGGTCGGTCTCGGCACCGTCGTCGGTGACGAACACCTCGCCGTGCTGGAACGGGCTCATCGTGCCCGGGTCGACGTTGAGGTACGGGTCGAGCTTGATGAGGGTGACCTTGAGGCCGCGCGACTCGAGGATCGCGGCCAGTGACGCCGACGCGATGCCCTTGCCCAGCGAGGACACCACGCCACCGGTGACGAAGACGAACTTGGTCATGGCAGACGGCACCCGAGGCGCGGGGCCTGCGGGTGCCGTGTAGGTAAAGCCCGATTATAGGGAGCCGTGCCGCCGGGGGCGGCGGCGTGCGCGGCACTCAGGGTTCGACGAACAGGCTCAGCGTGCCGGTCGTGACGATCGCCGTCGGGTCGACGCTGACCGTGCCGCCGGCGGTCTCGGTCTCGCGCATCGTCAGCGACTCGAAGCGCAACTCGTCGAAACCGGTCGACACGAAGGCGCGCGCGCCGGTGGCGTTCTCGATGTAGTTGTTCAGCCTGATCGTGCCGTCGAGCAGCTGGTCGATGTCGTTGGTCGGGTCGTCGACCCAGCAGTTCGTGTAGGTCACGACGAGGCCGTCGCCGGGGTTCAACTCGCCGTCGGGGTCGGCCAGCGCGACGCGCCGGGTGCCGGCGGCGGCGCCCGGGCGCGGCGAACAGGCGGTCTGCAGGCCGGCGGCGCCGGCGGCGGAAATCGCCGTGTCGTTGGCGTTGACGAAGGCCATCAGGTCGAGGGCCATGCGCACGCGGTCGACGGCGAGTGCCATCGCCGTGCCGCCGAACGACGCGACGCGCCAGGGCACGGGCTGGGTGTCGTCGGCCCACAGTGCGATGAAGGTGTCGAAGTCGACCACCAGCGACGCCTGCCCGGGGTAGGTCAGCGTCACGCCGTTGGCCGTGACCGTGGACTGCACGGGGTTCGGCAGGAAGAACGGGCTGCCCGCCGGCGTGATCTGCTCGAGCTTGCCTGCCGTGGGGCTGCGGCTGCCGACCCACGCGAGCGCCTCGACGATCTGGTTGTTGAAGCTGCCGAACAGTGGCGGCACCGGGCCGCTGTTCACGGCGGTGTTGCCGGCCATCGTGTAGGCGTCGGCGGTGCGATTCCAGGTGCCGCTGAACCCGAGCAACGGGTAGGCGATGGCTACCGGCGCCGGCCCGATGCCGGCGGTGAAGGTCAACGGCGCCGCGTCCTTGGTGCCGACGCCGAACCTGACGACCGCGGGCAATGGTGGCGCCGGGTCGTCGGCGACGTCGACGTCGCCGCCGTCGTCGCCGCCTCCGCCGCCGCACGCGCTCAACGCGGCGCAGACGACCAGCAAAGGCAGCAGCCGCGCGGCGGGGTGAGGTCTCGAAGTACTGCTCATGGAGAACTCCTCATCGGATGCGTGGATGGCATGGGGTGGTCCGGGCGCGCGAGGCGCCCGCCAGCGGCCGCCGAGGGCGTCGGGCGCCCCGCGCGCGCTGGCCGAGCCAGTCTTCACCTGCGCGGCGTCGCTGCATTGCGCAGCGTCAACCAAGGGTAAACCCGCAGGGTTCGGCGGTGCCGGGAAGCAACAGGTTGCCGACCGTGGCCAGGCGCGGCCGCCATCGCCGGCCGGCGAGGCGGCGTCAGGACGCCGCCGGTTCGACGAACAGGTGGTCGGCCAGCACGGTGACGTGGGTCAGCGGCACGAGGGGGGCGTCGTCGCCGCCGGGCGGCGCGACGGGCTGCACGACCAGTTGCAGCGTCACCTCGCACGGGCCGGCGTCGTCGAGCGCGAAGCCGTCGTCGTGGGTGTCGAACCCGAGGTAGGCGAAGCGCACCATCGTCCCTCCCTGGGGCGGCCGGCGGAACGCGCCGAACGCAAAACGCCGCGGCGACAGGTCGATCGCCGCGAGCAGCGTGCCGTCGACCCCCGCTGGGGCTGCGGTCGCGGCGTCGTGCGCGATGCTGCCGCGGTAGGCGCGCAGGAACACCCGCGACGCGTTCAGCACGCGGCGCGTGGCGGGGTCGAGCGAGGCGTCCCAGATGCGCAGCGCGAAGCGGCCGCCGAAGCGGTAGGCGCCGCGGTCGAGCCGCAGCGTCTGGTACAGCGCCGTCGGCCGGCGCGGCGTGCAAGCGGGCAGGCTGTCGTTGAGCCAGGCGACGCTGGCGCCGCGTCCGGCACGGCGGCCGGACAGCGGCGCAGGGCACGCGGCCATCACCGCACCGGCGTGCGGGCCGAACGCCGACGCCTGCCAGTCGCTCGGCCGCCGGAACGCGCCGTCGAGTGCCTCGGTGCGTTCGAACGCCGGGTTGCACAGCAGGTTCGACGCGCGCGCCGGCGGCGACACCGGCATCCGCCACGCCGGGGCGCGCGAAGGCAGGGTGCCGATGCCGTGGATCATGCGCTTCCCCCTGGGTCGTTGCACATCGCCCGCGCCGACCCTCGTCGGTGGCGTGCGTGCGGCGCGAGCATGAGCGACGAGCACCTACGGATCGCCTACCGATGCGCGTCGCGGCCGCGGCGGCGCGACAGCACCAGCCCCGCCAGCCCCGCACCCAGCAGCGCCAGCGTGCCCGGCAGCGGCACCGGCGTGCCGCCGCCGCGGCCCAGGAACTCGATCATCACGAAGCCGTGGCTGCTCTCGCCGAGCAGCCTGAACATGCTGCTGCCCGGGATGAAACCACCGAAGTCCTCGTTGACGAAGGAGCCGCCCCCGCCGCCGCCACCGCCCCCGGTGTCGCTGCCACCCCCGCCCCCGCCGCTGTAGCCGCCGCCGCCACCGCCGGCAAAGAAGACCGCCCCACCGCCTGCGCCGAATCCACCGTCCTGAAATCCATCGCCCCCAGCGGCGCCGAGGATCGCCGCCTCGCCGCCCCTGGCCGCACCTGCGGGCGTCCCGCCACCGCTGGTGAAGAATCCGCCGCCACCGCCGGCGCCAGAACCAGGGCCCGACGAGCTGAAGCCGGCCACGCCACCCGTTCCGTTCGTGCCGCCCGCGCCACCGACCCCGCCGAAGGTCGCCACGCCAGCCGTGCCGTTCGGCCCGAGCGACGCGTTGCGGCCCGAGATGTCACCGACCTGCGAGAAGATGCCCCCACCCCCGCCGCCGCCGACGACCAGGGGCATCGGCAGGCCGAGGAAGACGTTCGGGTCGGCGGGCAGGAACACGAAACTCCCGCCGCCGCCACCGGCGGCGCCGGTCGTGGGCGGCGGCCGCATGCCGACGATGATCTGGAGCTGCTGCGTTGCGTTGAACGTGAAGATGCCCTCCGCCCAGGCGCCCAGGCCGCTCGGCCCGCCGCTCTGGACGGTGCCTCCGGCCGCACCGGCCGCGACGATGCGGTAGTCGCCGGGCTGCGTGACGTCGAACGTCTGCAGCGCGCCGGGGAAGGTGACGTTGAACAGCACCGGGGCGGCACGGGCCGCTCCGGTGGTCACGAGCAGCAGGCCGGCAGCCAGCGAGGCGGCCGCATTGCGCAGGTACTTGAACATCGGTTCTCCTTGGGAACGTGCCGATCCGGCGGCCACGGTGGCCGGCATGTGCGAAGGGGTCTGACCGACGAGCCGCCGATTCGCCCGTCGCCCTCGGTCGCCGGGCGGCCCGCGGCGCGCCCGCAACGAATCGGCGGACCGGGTCATTGCGCCCCGGTGGCCGGGCCTCCGCGCACGCACCAGCTGCCCACCCCCCACTGCCCGACCGTCGTGTTCGCCTTGAACTCGACGCTCACCGGATGCCCGACGAAACTCACGGCCCACGCCAGCGGACCGGTCGACGACGTCATCGCCCGATCCGTCGCGGACCAGTAGTAGGGGGAGACGGGGCTGAACGGGTGTCCCTGGGGCAGAGCAATGGTCGGCGGCGAGCCTGTCTTCGCGGGGTCGGTCAGGCTCTGCAGGTCCTGCACGGTCGGGAGTCGCCATCCGGCCCTGCCGCCTTTCGTCAGCCCGATGCAGCGAAACGAGGCCTCGAACCACGTGGCGAACGGCGGGCCCGAGGTGGTTTCCCAGACCAGCCCGGTCTCGCGGTCGAGCACGGCTTCACCGTTCCAGTTGGCGAGCACCACGAAGCGGTTGGTCGCGAGCTTCTGGTTCCACGACGGGGTGGCGTAGTACGGGCCGTTCGCGGTCGTCGACAGCTGCGCGGATGCGGGCAGTGACGCCGCCGCCAACAGCAGCAGCGTGAGCGCCTGGGTGCGATGGTTCGATGTCTTCATGCGAGCGAGCTCCTGGGTTGGATGCAGTGGCGGTGCGGCCGCGTCGCGATCGCGCCGGCTCGGCGGACGAACGGCGTGGCGGGTTGCGGCCGGACGGTGTGCGGGTCAGTGGCTGGCGGCGTGCCGAGCGCGTCGGAGGCGCGCCGCTGCGACAAGCACCAAGGCCGGCGCGAGCAGCGCGAGCGTGCCCGGCTCGGGCACCGACGGTGGCGGTGCCGTCGGGACCGTGAAGCCGGGATCCTGGCCTTGCCGACCGTCGATCGTCTCGAACAGGATCCACGCCAGCACGCCGTCGCCGGTCACGCCGTCGAACAGGCCGGGGTAGAAGCCGGCGACGTCGTCGACGAGGCCTTGATCGTTGAACACGAACCCGGCGAGGATGAACGACAGCGTGTCGAGGTCGCCCGCGGCGAACTGCGCGCCGAAGATGCCGGAGCTGCCATCACCGGGATCGACGACCTGAACCACGTTCGGGTCGAACGCCAGGTCGAAGGTCCATTCCTGCAGCCCGCTGGCGCCCGAGACCTCGACCGGCAGCAGGAACTGGCCGTCCTGCAGTGTCAGCAGCAGGGGGTCCGGCACGGCCGTGGTCGGTGTGCCCGGTGCGACGACGGTGGCGTGCGCCGCGCCCGCGACGATCGCCCCCGAGACGACCCAGCCCAGGACGCGATGCCGCCACACGCGGGCGACCGAACCCTTCACCCACTCGCACCCCATCGCGCCACTCCCTCGCCAGTGCTTCACATGGGACGCCGAGATCCGAGGACCTGAGCCGGCGCAACGTGCCGGACCGACCCCGGGGCTTCGACGATGCCCGCCGACTCGGCGGGCGTGGAGGCAATGTCGTCGGCGTCGCCTGACGGATCACCTACCGATCGGGGTGCGCCCCGCGATCGGGGGGGGGGGCGACGGGTCGGCGGCGTGCGTCGAAGTCCTATCGCGCCGGCACCGGGGTGCCGTCGCCGGACCACGGCTGCATGCGCCGCGCATGGCGCTCGCGTGGCGTCACGGTCCACGGCGCGGCCTGCAGCGGCAGCAGCGCGAGGTCGGCATGCTGCCGCGCCCAGGCCGCCAGTGCCGCGTGACCCTGCCACTGCGTGGGCGACGAGTCGGCCAGGCGTCGCAGCGTCCACAGGTCGCAACCGATGCGCGGGGCGTCCAGGTACACCGCGCCGGCCTCCAGCCGCAGGGCGTTGCCGTGTTCGCCCAGCAGCTTGCGCAGGCGGTGCAGCGCCGCGTCGAACGACTTGCGCGCCGCGTCGCCGTCGAGCTCGGGCCACAGGTCGTCGACGAGCTGCGCCACCGGCACCGGCGCCGGGCCGTGCACGGCCAGCGCCTGCAGCAGTTCCAGCGGGCGCTTCTGCACCTTGCCCTCGAAGGTCAGCGGCCGGCCGTCGATCACCACCGCGAAGCCGCCGAGCAGTTGCAGGCGCAGCGGGTGCGGCCAGTCGGGTGCGATCGTGTCGGCCGGGGCCGGCAGCGCGCGGCGGCGGATCCAGCGCTGCACGAAGGCCGGCTCGACGCCGTGCGCCAGCGCCGCGGCGGCGGTCTCGCCGAGCAGGGCGTCGGTGCCGAGCGCCGGGTGGACGATGTCGTGGCGTGCCAGCCGCGCGATCGCCTCGGCCAGCGCGGCGGCCTCGCCGGCGGTGTCGCCGCGCCGGCGCGCCAGCCAGGCGCGCAGGTCGTGCAGGTGGAAGTCGACCATCGCGCTGCCGGCGCGCGCGGCGACGTCGTGCAGCTCCGCCAGCGTGGCCTCAACGTCGGCGTCGTGGTGGCGCCGGCGGTGCGCCAGCGCCTGCGCGATCCAGCCGAAGGCCTCGCACACCGGGCTGCGGATCGCACGCGCGGCGTCGATCGCGGCGCGCGAGTGCGTCAGCATCGCCGGCACGTCGTCGCGCCACGCGGCCAGCCACGCGGCCTGGAACGCGGCGTGCCAGACCTCGGTGAGCTGCGTCGGCAGCATCGCCGCACGCGCCTCGGCGAGCAGCGCCTCGGCCGCGCCCAGCTCACCGGCGGCGAGCTGCGCGTCGTTGGCGAGCAGGCGGTGGTAGGTGTCGAGCCCGTGGATGCCGCACTGCCGTGCCGTGGCCAGCAGGCGTTGCAGCACCGCACCCGCGTCGGCCAGTCGTGCCTGCGCCCAGCAGGCGTCGAGTTCGACCAGCCCCCAGACGAGGCGGCCGTAGTCGCTGGGGGTCTGCTGCGCCACCGACGGCGCCAGCAGGTCGTGCATCGCGCCGAGCTGCTCGAACAGCCCGCTCCACAGCAGGTTGATGCCCAGCACCGAGGCCACGCGCGCGCGCAGCTGCAGCCCGATCGGTGCGTGCAGCGCGTCGAGCGCGCGTGCGCGCCAGCGCGGCAGTTCGGGGTGTGCCGGCTCGCCGACCAGCAGCGCGTAGACCACCGTCATCGCCACCTGCGCCTTGTCCTCGGCGCTGGCGAGGTCGTCGAAGCGCGGTGCGACCTCCTTCAGCTCGTCGAGCCAGCGGGTGATCGGGTAGTCGGGCGCGAAGTCGACGAACGACAGGTACGCCAGGTGCGCCAGCGTGCGCAGCCGCGCCGCGGCGTCGCCGCGCGCCGCGTAGCCGGCCGCGGCGCGCAGCAGGTGCTCGCGCGCGCGCGCCGGCCGGCTCATCACCCACACCAGCCCGGCCCAGTACTCGAGGTCGGGGTCGCGCTCGCGCCACTCCGCCGGGAACGACGCGAGCCAGCCGCCGAGTGTGCGCAGCCGCGCCTGCGCGACCAGCCGCGGCGCCAGCGCCAGCAGCACCGGCGCGGCGCGTTCGAAGTCGCCGGCGCCGAGCAGCGCCGGCAGCGCCGACTCGGCGTCGCCGGCGTCGGCCAGCGCGCGCGCCGCGTCGCGCCGCAGCGCCGCGAGCTCGGCGCCGGGCAGCGTGTCCTCGGCGTGGCGGCGCAGGAAGTCGCGGATCAGCGGGTGCAGCACGTGCCGCGGTGCGCCGCCGAGCTCGGTGAGCACGAACAGACCGCGCCGCGCGAACCGCTCGAGCATCGCCGTCGTGCCTTCCAGCCGCGGCCAGGCGCGTTCGAGCGCGGCGCCCACGTAGGGCAACTGCGCGGCCAGCAGCAGCCGCCGTCGCGTCGGCTCGTCGAAGGCCGGCCACACCTCGTGCGCCAGGTAGTCGCGCAGCACGTCGTCGTCGGCACCGGGAAGCCGCCCGCCCGCCAGCAGCGTCAGCGACACCGCGGCGGGCCAGCCCAGCGTGCGGCGGTGCACCGCCTCGATGTCCTGCGCCGACGCGGCGTGCCGGCGCTGCGCGAACAGCGCGCCGACCTCGTCGGGGGTCATCGCCAGCGCGTCGCTCTCGACGGTCGACAGCCGTCCTTCGACACGGGCGCGCGCCAGCGCCGGCGGCGGCGCGGCGCGCGAGGTCACGATCAGCCGCCGCCGCGCCGGTACCGCGGCCACCGCTTCGGCGAGCACCGCCTGCAGCGCGTCGGCCACCGCCTCGGCCTCGTCGAGCACCAGCACGCCGTCGGCCGGCAGCGCGGCGAACAAGGCCGGGAAGTAGCGGCGCGCGAATGCGGCCATGTCGGGCAGCTGCTCGGCCTGCGGCACCGGCAGCCGCAGGCCGGCGGCGGCGCTGAGGTGCGCAAAGAACCCCGCCGCGTCGGCGTCGGCGGCCGACAGGTGCAGCCACACGCAAGGCAGCCGGCGCGCGTGCACGTACGACGCCGCGAGGCTGCTCTTGCCGTAGCCGGCCGGCGCGGCGAGCCAGACGCAGCCGCCGGCGTCGAGCCGCTGCAGCAGCCGCTCGCGCGCGACGATGCCCGAGGCGGCCGGTGGGCCGGCGGTGCCCACCGGGTCGGTCGCGGGGGTACTGCGCATCGGGGCGATGATGCCTCAGCCCGGGCATCCGGCCGGGGCGGGGTCAAGCGAAGCCGGCCAGCGCCTCCAGCACGATGCGCGCGGTCTCGTCGGGCTTTTCCATCGGGTACAGGTGCGTGCCCTCGATCCAGGTGAAGCGCTCGCGGGCCAGCGCACGCGACGCCTCGAGCCCGCCCTGGCGCACCTCGAGCGACTGCGTGCCGGCGACGAAGGCCACCGGGCAGCGCGGCGGGTGGCGGCGCAGCGTGCGGCCGAGCTGGTGCGGCAGCGTGTTGTAGATGCGCGTCTCGATGTCGCGGTCGAACGCCAGCACGACGCGGCCGTCGCGTTCGACGAAGCCGGCATCGACGTAGTCGGCGAGCACACGCGCATCCCAGCGCGCGAACGCGTGCTTGGCGGCGAAGTGCGCCTGCACCGCGGCGCGGTCGGGCCACTCGTGGCGGCGGCGCTGCGAGACCCGGCCCGGCGAGACGCGGCGGATCAGCCCGCTGGCCTTGGCCACCTGCAGCCCGTGGGCGCGCCAGCCGGCGACCACCGGCGAGTCGAGCATCACCACGCCGCGCGCCAGGTCGGGCCGCCGGCACGCGGCCATCAGGCTGAGCAGCCCGCCCAGCGAGTGGCCGACGAGCCAGGCCGCGGCGCCGACCTCGCGTTCGACGAACTCGATCAGCTGGCGGCGCAGGTGCGGCCAGTTGCCGGTGACCGGGTACGCCGGGTCGTGCCCGAACATGTCGACCGCGTGCACCGTGTAGCCGGCGCGCCGCCAGGCGTCGAACAGCACGCGGTAGGTGCCGGCCGGAAAGCCGTTGGCGTGCGAGAACACGATCGCGCCACGGTGGCCGGCGCGCGAAGGATTCGCAGGCACCGCTCGACTATGCCGCAACGCCGCGCACGCGCGAACGCGTCGAGCGACCGCCGCGAATCCGGCCGCGCCGGTTCGCTGGCGGCGCCGCGTCGAGGGCGAGCGCCGAAGGTGCGACGGCGGCGGGCCCCGTCATACGATCTTCTCGCCCGGGTGCGTGATCTTGCGCATCGGCTCGTAGCGCTTCGAGTCGGCGATCAGCGGGTGCGTCGTGTCGCCGCGGTCCCAGCGCGGGTCGTCCATCGCGTCGAACACCTCGCGCAGGCGCTGGCCCCAGGTGCTGCGCACCATGTGGAAGTACGGGTTGTGCTCGTCGATGCACACGATGCGGTCGGTGCGCAACGTGCCCTCCTCGTACACCAGCAGGTCCAGCGGCAGCCCGACCGTGAGGTTGGACTTCAGCGTCGAGTCCATCGACACCAGCGCGCACTTGGCCGCCTGGTCGAGCGAGGTCCTGGGCGTGATCATGCGGTCGAGCACCGGCTTGCCGTACTTGCTCTCGCCGATCTGGAAGTAGGTCGTCTCGCGTGTGGCCTCGATGAAGTTGCCCGCCGAGTAGACGAGGAACAGGCGCATCGCCTCGCCGTTGATCTGCCCGCCGAAGATCATGCTGGCGTTGAAGTCGATGCCGGCGCTGCGCAGCGACGGGCCGTCCTGCTCGTACACGCGGCGCACCGCGCTGCCGAGCACGCGCGTCGCGTCGAACATGCTGGTGGCGTTCCAGATCGTCAGCGGCGGCTCGTGCGGCCCGCGGTCGAGCTTCTCGACCTGCAGGATCTCGCGCACGCTCTGGCTGATGCTCAGGTTGCCCGCCGACAGCATGACCATGAAGCGCTCGCCGGGCTGCTCGTAGATCATCATCTTGCGGAAGGTGCTGATCTGGTCGAGCCCGGCGTTGGTGCGCGAGTCGGACAGGAACACGAGTCCGGCGTCGAGCCGGATGCCGACACAGTAGGTCATGGCGTGGACTTGGCGAGGGCCTTGAGCCGGTACAGCGCGTCGAGCGCCTGGCGGGGCGTGAGCGTATCAGGGTCGAGGTCGGCCAGCGCGTCGTCCACCGGCGACGCCGCGGGCGGCGGCGCCGCCGGCGGCGGGGCGAACAGGTCGACCTGCGCGCTGCCGCCGCGCTGCTGCGCCTCGAGCGCCTCGAGCGCGGCGCGCGCCTGACGGATCACCGCGGCCGGCATGCCGGCGAGCTGCGCCACCTGCACGCCGTAGCTGCGGCTCGCCGGGCCGGCCTCGATCTCGTGCAGGAACACGATGTCGCGCCCCGCGCCCTCGACGGCGCTGACGTGCACGTTGATCGCGCGCGCGTGCTTCTCGGGGAACGCGGTGAGCTCGAAGTAGTGCGTCGCGAACAGCGTGAAGGCGCGGCTGCGGTCGTGCAGGTGGCTGGCGATCGCGCCGGCCAGCGCCAGCCCGTCGAAGGTGCTGGTGCCGCGGCCGATCTCGTCCATCAGCACCAGCGACTGCTCGGTGGCGGCGTGCAGGATCGCGCTGGCCTCGGTCATCTCGAGCATGAAGGTCGACTGCGCGTTGGCCAGGTCGTCGGCGGCGCCGACGCGCGTGTGGATCGCGTCGATCGGCCCGAGCCGGCACGACGACGCCGGCACGTACGAGCCCATCGCGGCCAGCAGCACGATCAGCGCGACCTGGCGCATGTAGGTGCTCTTGCCGCCCATGTTCGGGCCGGTGATCACGAGCAGGCGCGTCTTCGCGTCTAGCCGGCAGTGGTTGGCGATGAACGGGCCGCCGCCGGTGGCCTGCAGGCGCGCCTCGACCACCGGGTGGCGGCCGGCCTCGATGTCGATGCAGGGGTGCGCGACGAACTGCGGCCGGCACCAGCCCAGCGTGGCCGCGCGCTCGGCCAGCGCCGCCAGCGCGTCGATCGCGGCCAGCGCGCGCGCCGCCGCACCGAGCGCGGGCACGAAGGGCTGCAGCGCGTCGAGCAGCTGCTCGTACAGCCACTTCTCGCGAGCCAGCGCGCGCTCCGAGGCGGCGAGCGCCTTGTCTTCGAAGGCCTCGAGCTCGGGCGTGACGAAACGCTCGGCGTTCTTCAGCGTCTGCCGGCGCTGGAAATCGGCGGGCACCTTGTCCTTCTGGCCGGCGGTGACCTCGATGTAGAAGCCGTGCACCTTGTTGTACTGCACGCGCAGGTTGGCGATGCCGGTGCGCGTGCGCTCGCGCGCCTCGAGGTCGAGCAGGAAGGTGTCGCAGTGGGTCGCAATCGCGCGCAGCTCGTCGAGCTCGGCGTCGAAGCCCGCGGCGATCACGCCGCCGTCGCGCAGCAGCGCCGCGGGCTCGTCGGCCAGCGCGCGCTGCAGCAGCTCGTGCACCTGCGGCGGCGGCTGCAGCGCGGCGTGCAGCGCGTCCAGCCGCTCGCCGCCGGTGGGCATCGCGTCGCGCAGCGACGGCAGCGCGGCCAGCGTGGCGCGCAGCCCGACGAGCTCGCGCGGGCGCACCTGGCGCAGCGCCAGCCGCGCGGTGATGCGCTCGACGTCGCTGACGTGGCGCAGCCGCTCGCGCAGCGCGTCGAAGCCGTCGGCGACGAGGCGCTCGACGGCGTCCAGGCGCTGCAGCGCCGCGGCGCGCTCGCGCTGCGGGTGGGTCAGCCAGTGGCGCAGCGTGCGGCTGCCCATGCCGGTGCGGCAGGTGTCGAGCAGCGACAGCAGCGTGGGCGCCGGCTCGCCGCGCAGCGTGGCCACCAGCTCGAGGTTGCGCACGGTGGCCGGCGGCAGGTCGAGCAGTTCGTTGGCGCGTTCGACCGCCAGCGCGGTCACGTGCGCCAGCGCCTGCCCCTGCGTGTGTTCGGCGTACGCGAGCAGCGCCGCGGCCGCGGCGTGCGCGACCGGCAGGTCGGCGGCATTGAAGCCGGCCAGCGTGGCGACCTTCAGCAGGTCGAGCAGCTTGCGCTGGCCCAGCGCGGCGTCGAACTGCCAGGCCGGGCGCTTGGTGCGCGCGGCACGCTGCTGCAGCACGGCGGCGGGCAGCTCGTCGCGGTCGACCAGCACTTCGGCCGGCGCCAGCCGCGCCAGCCAGCTGCCCAGTTCGGCCTCGCCGCACTCGGTCACGCCGAGCCGGCCGCTGGCCAGCCCCAGCCAGGCCAGCCCGAAGGTCGCGCGCTGGCGCGCCAGCGCCAGCAGCAGCGTGTCGGCGCGTTCGTCCATCAGCTCGCTGTCGGTCACCGTGCCGGGGGTGACGACGCGCACCACCTTGCGCTCGACCGGGCCCTTGGCCGCGCCGACCTCGCCGACCTGCTCGGCGATCGCCACCGACTCGCCCAGCCGCACCAGCTTGGCCAGGTAGCTCTCGAGCGCGTGCACCGGCACGCCGGCCATCACCACCGGCTCGCCGGCGGACTGCCCGCGCGAGGTCAGCGTGATGTCGAGCAGCCGGTGCGCGCGCCGCGCATCGTCGTAGAACAGCTCGTAGAAGTCGCCCATGCGGTACAGCACGAGCGCGTCGGGGTGCGCCGCCTTGATGCGCAGGTACTGCGCCATGGACGGAGAATGGCGCGAGAGGTCGCCCTTCAAGAGGTCGGCCGTTGTGATCGGGGTGGTCATGTCGGCCGAGATGGTAGGTCAGGACGACGAAGTGGCTGGCTTTGGCGGCGCAGCGGCCGTCATCATCCGAATCGCGAAACACGTAGCGCGAGCCACGGGCCTGTACCCGCTCCAGACCGGACAGAGAGATTCGCGCTCGCGGATGTTCTCGTTCGCCGCAAGAAGTGTCCGTTCGCGGTCCGGGATCAACGCGCGCGCCGGTTTGCGCCCTGTCTTCACCCGGCCGCCCACGCGGCCCTTTGCCGCGCTCAACTGGCAAGATTCTCGATTGCGGCCAACTGCCCCAACGCTCACACTCTTGTACTTCTACCGGCCCTACGCCAGCCAGCACCCAACGTGTCCTCCGCCGTCAAGATCTTCCAGGGCCGCTTCGGCCGCGTCGCCCTGCTCGAGATGGATGCGCCCCTGGTCGGTCATGCGCACCATCACTGCCACATCCTGATCAAGGCTGGCGGTGCGGACAGCGCGTTCAGCGTTCGCGGCGAGCGCGCGCCGCTCACCGACGAGTCGGCGGTGCTGGTCAACGCATGGGAGCATCACGCCTACGAGCACGATGCGCCCCCGGGGCAGCGCACGCTGATCCTGGCGCTTTACATCGAGCCGAACTGGCTGGCGGAGCTGCAGCGCTCGCTCGCGCTGTCGGCCCATCCGCGCTTCTTCCCGCAGAAGTGCGTGGCGATCACGCCGCAGACCAAGCGCATCGCCGAGGAATTCGTGCTCGAGATGTGGTGGGCCGACGAGGTGTCGCCCGCTCGCATGGAGGAACTGCTCTTCAACCTCATCATCGCAGTGATCGACAGCTACTCCGGCTGGCGCGATCTGGTCGCGCTGCTGCGCGCCAAACCGCCGGTGGCGATGGACCCGCGCGTGCGCCGTGCCATTGCGCTGATGCGGGAAGACATCGCGCACGAGCTCGACGTCGATGCCTTGGCCGCGCGCAGCGGGCTGTCGCGGGCCCACTTCTTCACGCTGTTCCAGCGCGACACGCAGGTCACGCCGCTGGTCTACGCCAACGTGCTGAGGTTCGAGGCGGCTGTGCAGCGCCTGTCGCGGGGGCAGGAGCCGGTCAGCGCGGTGGCGCACGAGCTGGGCTTCTCGGCGCCCGGCCACTTTGCGCGCTTCTTTCGGCAGCACCTGGGCATCACCCCGACGGACTATCGCCGCGCGGTCAATCTCTTCGAGCCGCCGGACGATGCCGCCCCCGGCCAGCCGCCGGTGATCTGACGTCGCGACGGGCCCTGTAGGGCCCGTTGTCTTTCCTGCCCGGCCAGGGCGTTGCTGCAGAGCAGCATGGAACTGGCCAGACTTTTCGGTCAGCGATCGGACGATCCGGATCTTTGCCGGACGCCTGCGTTCACGCCTGCATGCCGAGCCTGTCGACACTGCGTCACACCGCAGACCGACAAGCAGGAGACAGGCTTGCACAGCGATCCGGGCCTCGCCGAGGCCCTTACCCCACGCCACATCGGGCGACCGATCGAGCGCCACGAAGACGCCGCGCTGCTGACCGGCCGCGGCCGCTTCGCGGACGACCTGGGCGAGCCCCCCGGCACGCTGCAGGCGGCCGTGCTGCGCAGCCCGCATGCGCATGCCGAGCTGCTGGCGGTCGACGCCTCGGCGGCCCTGGCGATGCCGGGCGTGCGCGCCGTGCTGACTGGCGAGGACGTGCAGCGCTGGTCGCAGCCCTTCGTCGTGGGCGTGAAGGCGCCGATGCAGCACTGGGCGCTCGCGGTGGACCGCGTGCGCTACAGCGGCGAGCCGGTCGCGGTGGTGATCGCCGAAGACCGCTATCTGGCGGAGGACGCACTCGATGCCATCCGCGTCGAGTACCGGGCGCTGCCCGCGACGGTGGACATCGCCGAGGCCAGCGAGGCCGGTGCACCGGTGCTGCACGAGGCGGTGGGCAGCAATGTGGTCAACGAGCGCTTCTTCCGCTACGGCGATCCGGATCAAGCCTTCGCGGGCGCCGCGCGCCAAGTTGCCATCACCGTGCACTACCCGCGCAACAGCTGCACGCCGATCGAGTGCGGCATCGTGGTGGCCGAGCACCAGCCCGAAGCCGACGGCGGCCACGCCTACGAGGTGCTGTCGAACTTCATGGGCCCGTTTTCGCTGCATTCGGTGATGTCGCTGGCCCTCGGCGTGCCGGCCAACAAGCTGCGTCACCGGGTGCCGCGCGACAGCGGCGGCAGCTTCGGCGTCAAGCAGGCGGTGCTGCCTTATGTGGTGCTGATGTGCCTCGCCTCGCGCAAGGCCGGCGCGCCGGTGAAGTGGGTGGAAGACCGGCTCGAGCACCTCGGCGCCGCCACCTCGGCCACGGCGCGGCTGACCCACATCACCGCCGCGCTCGACGGCGAGGGTCGCATCACCGCGCTCGACTGGGACCAGCGCGACGACGTCGGCGCCTACCTGCGTGCGCCGGAGCCGGCCACCTTCTACCGCATGCACGGCGCGCTCAGCGGCGCCTACGACATCCCGAACCTTGCCGTGCGCAACCGCGTGGTCGTCACCAACAAGACGCCCACCGGGCTGGTGCGCGGTTTCGGCGGGCCGCAGGTCTACTACGCGCTCGAACGGCTGATGGACCGCATCGCCGTCGAGCTGGGCGAAGACCCGGTCGCGCTGCGCCTGCGTCACTACGTGCAGCCGCAGCAGTTCCCCTATACCGCGGCGGCTGGCGCCGTGCTCGATTCGGGCGACTACCACCGCCTCACCGCGATGGCGATGGCCGCTGCGCGTGAGCAGGGCTTGTGGCAGCGCCAGGCCGCGGCGCGTGCCGCCGGCCGGCTCTACGGCATCGGCGTGGCGGCGATCGTCGAGCCCTCGGTGTCGAACATGGGCTACATCAGCACCGTGCTGACGCCCGAGCAGCGGGCCAAGGCCGGGCCGAAGAACGGCGCGATCGCCAGCGCGACAGTGGCCATCGACCTGCTCGGCGGCGTCAACGTGGTGGTCGCGTCGGCGCCTGCGGGGCAGGGCCACATGACGGTGTGCGCCCAGGTGGTGGCCGACGTGTTCGGCCTGCAGCCTGGGCAGGTGGTGGTGAACGTCGAGTTCGACACCGCCAAGGACGCCTGGAGCGTGGCGGCCGGCAACTACAGCAGCCGCTTCGCGGGCGCGGTGGCCGGCACGGTGCATCTCGCGGCCTCGCGGCTGCGCGACAAGCTGGCACGCATCGCCGCGCCGCAACTCGGCTGCCCACCGCAGCGGGTGCGCTTCGAGGGCGGCGCGGTCTTCGATGAACAGATGCCCGAGCGTCGCCAGCCCTTCACGCGCCTGGCCGCCAATCCGCACTGGGCGCCGGCCTTGCTGCCCGAGGGCGAAGCGCCCGGGCTGCGCGAGACCGCGTTCTGGACCGCGCCGACCCTGGCCGCGCCCGACGCGCAGGACCGCGTCAACACCTCGGCCGCCTACGGCTTCGTGTTCGACGTCTGCGGCCTCGAGGTCGATCCGGCCACCGGCCGCGTACGCGTCGATCGCTACATCACCGGCCACGATGCCGGGCGGCTGCTCAATCCGGCGCTCGCCGACGGCCAGATCCGCGGCGCCTTCGCCCAGGGGCTGGGTGCGGCACTGATGGAGGAGTTCCGCTACGGCGCCGACGGCAGCTTCCAGAGCGGCACCTTCGCCGACTACCTGGTACCCACCGCCTGCGAGGTGCCCGACCCGGTGATCGTGCACCTGGAGACGCCGAGCCCGTTCACGCCGCTGGGCGCCAAGGGCCTCGGCGAAGGCAACAACATGAGCACACCCGTGGTAATCGCCAATGCTTTTGCCGATGCGCTGCGGCCGCTGCGCGATCTCGCCGACGTGCGCCTGCCGCTGATGCCGTCGCGCGTGCTCGCGCTGATCGGCGAAGCGGGTGGCCTGGCCGAGCCGGAGCCGCCCGCCGGGCTCGGCCGCAGGGCGGAACCTGCCAGAGTGGCCGGCGGCCTCGCGCTGCAGGCCCAGGGCAGCGTGGACATCGCCGCGCCACCGGAGAAAGTGTTCGCCGTGCTTCTCGATCCGGCGGCGCTGGCGCGCGTCATCCCGGGATGCCACGCGCTGCAGCGCGACGGCGAGCATCGCTACCGGGCCGACGTCACCGTCGGCGTGGGGCTGGTGAAGGCGCGCTACGAGGCCCGCATCGAGCTGTCGGAGATCGACGCGCCGCGCAGCCTGCGGCTGGCCGGCTCGGGCCAGTCTTCGCTGGGCACGGGTTCCGGCAGCGGCACTGTGCGCCTGGAGGCCACGGCCTCCGGCACCCGGCTTCACTACGACTATGCGGCGCAGGTGGGTGGCAAGGTGGCCGCCGTGGGCAGCCGCATGCTCGAAGGGGCCGCGCGCATCGTGCTGGCCCAGCTGTTCGAGTCGCTCGGCCGCCAAGCCGCCGGCGACGCCGCGGTGCGCAAGGCGCCATGGTGGCAGCGTCTGCTGGCCTGGCTGGGGGTGGCGCGATGAAGCCGGCAGCCTTCGAGTACCAGCGCGCCGAGACGGCCGCGGAAGCCGCGGCGGTGCTCGCGCAGCTCGGCGACGAGGCGCGCATCCTCGCCGGCGGGCAATCGCTGATGGCGGTGCTCAACATGCGCCTGGCCCGGCCGCAGCGCCTGGTCGACATCTCGCGCTCGTCGGCGCTGGCCGAACTGCGCGTCGATGGCGCCATGCTGCACCTCGGCGCGGCCGTCACCCAGGCCATGCTCGAGTGGCGGCCGGGGTTGGCGCAGGAACTGCCGCTGCTGGCGCTGGCCTTCCCGCACATCTCGCACTTCCAGATCCGCAACCGTGGCACGGTGGCCGGCAGCATCGCACACGCCGACCCTTCCGCCGAGCTGCCGCTGGCGCTGCTCGCGCTGGGCGGCGAGGTCTGCCTGCGCAGCGCGCGCGGCGCACGCCGCCTGGCCGCCCAGGACTTCTTCACCGGCATGCTGCTCACCGCGCGCCGGGCCGACGAACTGGTCGAGGCCGTGCGCTTTCCGCTGGCCTCGGCCGGCCAGGGCCACGGTTTCGAGGAGTTCGCGGTGCGCCATGGCGACTTCGCCATCTGCGCCGTGGCGGCGGTGGCCGATGCGCGCCGGCTGCGCATCGCCGTCGGCGGCGTCGCCGACCGGCCGGTGGCGCGCGACCTGCCGCTGCTCGACGGCGAGGCACTCGACGACGCCCTCAACGAACTCGCCTGGTCGCTCGACGTGCGCGACGAGCCGCAGGCCAGCGCAGCGCTGCGGCGCCAGCTGGTTCGCCGCCTCGGCCGCCGCGCTGCCGATCGGGCCCTCACCACCCGGAGAACCGCATGACCGTGCTGGACGCCCGCGCCGAACATCCGGTGCGCCTCACGCTGAACGGCCGCGAGCGCTGCGCCAGTGCGTCGCCGCGCCGCCTGCTGTCGGACTTCCTGCGCCATGACCTCGGCGCCACCGGCACCCACGTCGGCTGCGAACACGGCGTGTGCGGCGCCTGCACGGTACAGATCGACGGCATCGCACAGCGGTCCTGCCTGACGCTGGCGGTGCAGGTCGACGGCCGTGAGGTTCGCACTGTCGAAGGCCTGGCCGGCCCCGATGCAGTGCTGCAGGACCTGCAGGCCGCCTTCAAGCGCCGCCATGCCCTGCAATGCGGCTTCTGCACGCCGGGCATCCTGATGTCCTGCGCGGACTGGCTCGGGCGCATCGCCGGCCGTGGCGTGCCGGAGGAGGAAAAGGTGCGCGAGATGCTGTCCGGGCATCTGTGCCGCTGCACCGGCTACACGCCCATCGTCGCCGCGGTGATGGACGTGGCGCGTGCACGCTGGGAGGCGTCGCATGCTTGACCTCGGGCGCACCTTTCTGCAGAGCGTCGAGCGCAGCCCGAAGCAGGTCGCGGTCGTCGACGGCGGCCTGCGCCTGAGCTACCTCGAGTGGGCAGGCCGGATCGGCGCCGTGCAGCGCGGGCTCGCCGACGCCGGCCTCGCGCGCGGCGACCACCTGCTCGTCGTGCTGCAGAACCGCTGGGAGATGGCCACGCTGCACTGGGCCTGCCAGTTCGCCGGCATCGTGATGACGCCGCTCAACTGGCGCGCCAAACCGGAAGAGATCGACTACTGCCTGGCCGATGCTGAGGCGAAGGCGATCGTCTGGGAGCCGGTCGCCGACGCCGCGGTGGCCACTTCTTCGGCGGCCAGCCGGGCGCTGCGCATCGGGGTGGGCGAAGTGCACGCCGCGACGCTGCATTTCGAGGACTGGATGACCGCCGCCGACGACCCGTTGCCGCAGGCCGAGGCGTCGGACTGGTCGCTGATGCTCTATACCAGCGGCACCACCGGCAGACCGAAGGGCGTGCCGCGGCGCCAGCGCGCCGAACGCATCGCCGCGCTGGCGCACGTGGCGCAGAACCGCTATGGCGTTGGCGAGTGCACGCTGGGCGTGATGCCGCTGTACCACACGATGGGCGTGCGCTCGCTGCTGGCGCTGGCGCTGATCGACGGGCGCTTCGTCTGCATGCCGCGCTTCGACGCCCGCCGCGCGCTCGAGGCGATCCGCGACGAGCGGGTGACGCACCTCTACCTCGTGCCGACGCTCTACCACGACCTGCTGTCGCACCCGTCCTTCGCGCGCACCGACACGCGCAGCGTGCGCAAGCTCGGCTTCGCCGGGGCGCCGATGCACGACGCGCTGCTGCAGCGCCTGCAGGCCGCCTTCGTGCCCGAGCTGTTCGTCAACCACTACGGCAGCTCGGAGATCTACACCTTCTCGATCAACCAGCGTGCCGCCGAGAAGCCCGGCTCGGCCGGTCGTGCCGGGCTCAACACGCGGCTGCGCGTCGTCAGGCTGGACCAGCGCGATCCCGCGTGTGCAGCGGCGCCGATGGAAGAGGGCCAGATCATCGCTGAGCTGCGCAGCGACGAGGCCTTCGAGGGTTACCACAAGCGCCCGGACGCCGATGCGAAGAGCCTGCACCAGGGCTGGTACTTCACTGGCGACACCGGCTACGTCGACGAAGAAGGCGACCTGTTCGTCACCGGCCGCGTCGACGACATGATCATCAGCGGTGGCGAGAACATCTCGCCGGTCGACATCGAGTCGGTGCTGTCGCTGCATCCGGCCGTCGACGAAGTCGCCGTGGCCGGCCTGCACGACGCGCGCTGGGGCCAGAAGGTGGTTGCCTTCGTGAAGACGCGCGCGCCGGTGGACGCGCAGGCGCTCGACGCGCACTGCCGCGACAGCGACCTCGTCAACTTCAAGCGCCCTCGCGACTACGTGTTCGTGCGCGAGATCCCCAAGAGCCCCGTGGGCAAGGTGCTGCGGCGCAAGTTGCAGTCGGGCGAGTACGAGCCTGCCCCGCCGGTCCTTCCCTGCATTCCCCCCGCCTGAAGCGAGACCCCATGAACCTCCGAGAACTCCATCACCCCGCCGCTACGCTGCCGGCCGCCACCGACGGCTTCCGCCTCGAGCTGAAGCCCGAGCAGGAGCGCGCCGACATCGTGCTCGACCGCCCGCCCTTCAACGTGGTCAGCATGCTGGCGCGCGAGCAGTTGCGCATCGCCTTCGAGGCGCTGGATGCCGACGAGCGCATCCGCGTGATCGTGCTGCGCGGCGCCGGCGAGCATTTCTCCAGCGGCGGCGACATCAAGGGCTTCCTCGAGGCCACGCCCGAACACGTCAGCAAGCTGGCCTGGAACGTGGCGGCGCCGGCGCGATGCAGCAAGCCGGTCATCGCGGCCGCGCGCGGCTACTGCTTCGGTGTCGGCTTCGAGCTGTCGCTGGCTTGCGACTTCCGCCTCGCCTCCGAAACCGCGCTGTACGCGCTGCCCGAGCAGAAGCTGGGCCAGATCCCCGGCTCGGGCGGCAGCGCGCGGCTGCAGAAGATGGTCGGCATCACCCGCACGAAGGACATCGTGATGCGCTCGCGCCGCATCGGCGGCCGCCAGGCCTTCGACTGGGGCGTGGCCACCGACTGCGTGCCCGATGCCGAGCTCGAGCGGACGACGGACGCGCTGGTCGACGAACTGCGCGCTTTCTCGCCGATCGCGCAGCGCACCGCCAAGAAGCTGCTCAACGACACCGAGGACTCGCCGCTGTCCATCGCCATCGAGCTGGAAGGGCACTGCTATTCGCGCCTGCGCAGCTCGGAGGATTTCCGCGAGGGCGTCGAGGCCTTCCACGCCAAGCGCAGGCCCGGCTTCGTCGGCCGCTGATCCATCCCGTTCCCCAACCCCCACAGGAGACAAGACATGAACAAGTACATCGTCGCGGCCGGCGCACTGGCCGTGGCCACCGTTGGCAGCAGCCCCGCCTTCGCCCAGTCCGGCCCGATCCGGGTTGGCGTCGTCACGCCGCTGTCGGGCACCTATGCGGGCATCGGCCAGCAGGTGAAGTGGGGTCTGGACCTGGCCGCCGCACAGATCAACGCGGCCGGTGGTGTGATGGGTCGCAAGCTCGAGCTGGTCTATGAAGACGAGGAGGCGAATCCGGCCGTGGCGACACAGAAGGCCGAGAAGCTGTTCCAGGTCGGCAAGGTCGACTTCCTCACCGGCACGGTGAATTCGGGCTCCACCCTCGCCGTGGGCCAGGTGGCCGAGCGCAACAACCGGCTGATCGCCACCACGGTGTCCTTCGCCGACTCGATCACCGCCGAGAAGTGCAGCCCCAACGTGTTCCGCGTGAACGCGCGCGCGGGCATGCAGAGCGCCGCGCTGGCCGACTGGATGGCCTCAACGCAGAAGAACGCCAACGTGTTCTACCTGGGGCCCGACTACGAGATGGGCCGCAGCACCGTGGCGGCGTTCAAGGCGGCGGCCGAAGGCAAGGGCGCGAAGACGGTCGGCGAGGTGTTCGCGCCGCTGGACAACAAGGACTACTCGCCGTACTTCGGGCAGATCCGCGGCGCCCGCCCGACGGTGATCTACACCTCCGTGGCCGGCAACGACACGGTGCGGCTGTTCACCCAGATGGCCGAGTTCGGCGTCAACCGCAACGTGCAGGTGGTGGGCGCCTCGGGCACGGTGACGGGCCAGAATCTCGCCGCCATTGGCAAGGCGGCTGACGGTTTCGTCACCGGTGTCGGCTACTCGCCCAGCATCGATTCGGCGGAGAACCGCAGGTTCGTCGCCGACTTCGAGGCCGCGAACAAGGCCAAGCCCGACCTGTACGGCGCCGACTCCTACGGCGTGCTGTTCTTCTACAAGGCGGCGGTGGAGAAGGCCAGGAGCACCGACACCGACAAGGTGCGCGAGGCGATGCGCGGCCTGCAGTGGGCCACGCCGCAGGGCACGAAGACCCTGCGCGCCGGCGACCACCAGGCGATGCAGGACATGTACGCCGTGAAGTTGGAGGGCGGCCAGTTCCGCATCGTCGGCAAGGTGGCGGCCGAGGCGGCGATCGGCCCCGACGCCTGCGCCCGCTTCTGAGGGCGCTGACATGGTCGACTGGATGCAGTTCGTGCTGGCGCCCCAGGTCGTCAACGGCCTGTCCATCGGCGTGGCGGTGGTGTTGATGGCGCTCGGGCTGACGATCATCTTCGGCCTGCTCGACGTCATCAACATGGCGCACGGCGAGTTCTATGCGATCGGCGCCTATGCGGCGCTGGCGCTCATCGGCGTGGGCCTGCCTTTCTGGTGGGCGCTCGTGCTGACGCCACCGCTGATGGCGGTGGTGGGCTACGCGACGGAGCGCGCGCTGATACAGCGCGTGTTCCACAGCAAGGACCGCCACACGCTGACGCTGCTGTTGACCTTCGGCATTGCCGTCATCCTGGAGGACACGTTGAAGATCGTCTTCGGCGCCAACCCGCTGCGCATCGAGCAACCTATCTCCGGGGCCACCGAGATGTTCGGGCTGTTCTTTCCCAACTACCGCCTGTTCCTGATGGCGGTGGGCACGGCGGTGATCGCCGCGGTGTGGCTGGTGGTGTTCCGGACGCGGCTTGGCGCGATGGTGCGCGCTGCCGCCTTCGACCGCCACATGGCGGCCTCGCTGGGCGTGCCGGTCAGCGTGGTCTACGCGGGCACCTTTGCCTTCGGCGTGGCGTTGGCCGGCCTGTCGGGTGTGCTGCTGGCGCCGATCTACTCGGTGTTCCCGACCATGGGCCGCGACTTCGTGCTCATCGCGTTCAGCGTCGTGATCATCGGCGGCATGGGCTCGGTCAAGGGCGCCGTCATCGCCGGCCTGCTGCTGACCCAGGTGCAGTCGATCTCCAGCCTGCTCATCTCGCCGGTTTGGAGCGATCCGCTGCTGTTCGGAATCATGGTGCTGGTGCTGATGTGGCGCCCGCACGGCTTGTTCGGGAGGCTCGGTCATGGGTGAGGTTCTGACGATCGGCAGCGCTGCGGCGCCGGCCGCTCCCAGGCGACGCTCGGGCGTTCGTTGGCTGAGCTACGCGTTCTTCGCGATGGCGCTGCTGTTCGCGGCGGTGGCGGCGGCCCTCGGCGATGTCTTCTTCTTCCGCCTGGCCACCGAGTCGCTGATCTTTGGCGGCCTCGCGCTCAGCGTGGACCTCCTGCTCGGGCGCACCGGCTTGCTGCCGCTGGGGCAGGCGCTGTTCTTCGGCTTCGGCGCCTACGTCTCGGCGCTGACGCTCAAGCACCTGGCGCCCTCGCTGCCGCTGGCGCTGGCGGTGGTGCTGCTAAGTGGCACGGTGGTCGGGCTGGTCGGCGGGTTGATCGCCATCCGCGCCAAGGGCGTGTACTTCGCGCTGATCAGCTTCGGCCTTGCACAGGTGGTGAGCAAGATCGTGTTCAACACGCGCGAACTGGGTGCATCGGACGGGTTGATCGGCGTGCCGGCGCCGGTCGTCAGCCTCGGCGTGGCCAGCCTGGACACCGCCCACGCGCCGAGCTTCTTCCTGCTCGTGCTGGCCGGCATGGCCGTGCTGCTGGCCCTGCTGATGCGCCTGATGGACACGCCCTTCGGCCGCCAGCTCGACGCCGTTCGCACCAACGAGCAGCGCCTGGCCTTCCTGGGCTTCGACCCGTGGCGCTACAAGCTCGCGGCCTTCGTGCTCGCGGCCGACATCGCTGCCCTCAGCGGCGCGCTCTACCCGATGCTGCGCGGCTTCGTCTCGCCGGAGCTGATGTTCTTCCAGGTCTCGGGCAACGCGGTGATCAACGTGATCGTCGGCGGCACGGGCACCTTCGTCGGTGCGCTGTACGGCTCGGCGCTGCTCACGGTACTCAAGTCCGTGGTCGGCTCCTTCACCGCCCACCATGCCATCGTGATCGGCGCCTTGTTCGTCGTCTCGGTGATCTTCTTTCCCAAGGGTCTGGTGGGCTACCTCGCGCCGGCCCTGGAGCGCCTGTGGAGCCGCCGATGAAGCCGATCACCGACGACGCGATCCTTCAGGTGCGTGGCCTTTCCGTGCGCTTCGGCGCACTGGTGGCCGTGGACGGCGTCGGCTTCGACGCGCAGCGAGGTCACATCACGGCCGTGATCGGGCCCAACGGTGCCGGCAAGAGCAGCCTGTTCAACCTGATCAGCGGCGCGATCCGGCCCAGCGCCGGCCAGGTGCTGCTCGAGGGCCGCGACGTGACGGGCTCGAGCCCTGACCGCATGCTCGCCGCCGGGCTGTCGCGATCGTTCCAGATCACCAACCTGTTCTTCGAGCTGCCGGTGCGCGAGAACCTGCGCCTGGCCGCGCAGTTTGTCGAATGCGGGCGCGGGCTGCTGCGGCATGTCTCGGCCAGCCGTGCCGCCCAGTGCCGCGTCGACGAGCTGATCGAGCGCTTCTCGCTGCAATCACGGGCCGACGAACTCGCAGGCTTTCTCTCGCATGGTGAGCAGCGCCGTCTGGAGATCGCCGTGGCGCTGGCGGCGCGGCCGCGCGTGCTGCTGCTCGACGAGCCGACGCAAGGCATGAGCCACGCCGACACGCAGGACACCGCGGCGTTGATTCGCGGCCTGGTCGACGACGGTCTGTCGATCCTGCTGGTGGAGCACGACGTGGATCTGGTGATGGACCTGTCGGACCACGTGGTCGTTATGCACCAGGGCGCGAAGCTGGCCGAAGGCCGGCCGCAGGCGGTGCGCGCCGACCCGGCGGTGCAGGCGGCGTATTTCGGCGAAGCGCAGGAGCCGGCCCATGCTTGAGTTGAGTGACGTTCACACCCACTACGGCCTCAGCCATGTGCTGCAGGGCGTCAGCCTGCACGTCGCGCCGGGCGAGGTGGTCGGCCTGTTCGGTCGCAATGGCGTGGGGAAGACCACGGTGATGAAGACCATCGCCGGCTGGGTGGCGCCGAGCCGCGGGTCGGTGCAACTGGAAGGGCAAGCGATTGGCGGCCTGCCGCCGGAGCGGATCTGCCGGCGCGGCATCGGCTTCGTCCCCGAAGACCGGCGGATCTTTCCCGGCCTGACCGTGCAGGAGAACCTGGTGCTCGGCTTCATGCAGAGCCCCGGCCGCAGCCGGGCCCAAGACCGACGCCAACTCGAAGCGATCTACACGCGCTTTCCGCGGCTGGGGGAGCGGCGCGGTCAGATGGGCACGACGCTGTCCGGTGGCGAACAGCAGATGCTGGCGATGGCGCGTGTGCTCGTCGGGGCGCCGCGTCTGCTGCTGATCGACGAGCCGACCGAGGGGCTGGCGCCGAAGATCGTTGATGAGATCTTTGCGCTGATGGAAGGGCTGCGCCGAGACGGCATCCCCATCCTGCTGGTGGAGCAGAACATGCACCGCGCCATCGGTCTGGTACAGCGCTTCTACGTGCTGGAGCGCGGCGCCATCGTGCTCGAAGGTGATGGTGGCAACACCGCTGATCGCGAGGCGCTGATGCGGCAGCTGGCTGTCTGACATGGCTGCGCACGACGAACGCATCGCCTGGCTGCTCAGCGCCGAGGCCATCGACGGCACGAACGGCGACGTGATGGCCAGCCTGTCCGCGGCTGCAGCCGCGGGTTTCCGTGCGGTCGCGATACACCCGTCAACATGGCACGGCAGCGTCGGGCAGCGCCTGCAGGCGCGGGCGACGTGCCTCGGCCTGCGATGCGTCGTCCTGCACGGCGCATCGCACCATCGACTCTCCGCGCCGCTGGGCGGGGCCGAGCGCAGGTCCCTGGCGAACGCGCTGTCACGCGAAGGTTTCGATGGACTCATCCTGTGCGTCGGCGGCGAAGTCGACGCTCCTGTCGCATCGCTGTTGGCCACGGCGAGAGCGCTGGTGCGGGATCTGGATCAACGCGACTGGGAGCGGTACCAATGAAGGTCGGATCACGGTGCCCCGGTGTCGAGTCAGCAGTCCGATGCTAGAGAGCGCCGGTGCGTGACCCGGCTGCAGACCGTCCACTGCGCCGAGATGACGGCTGCAGGTGCGCGCAAACGGGTCAGGTCCGTCCAACCAACCGCTTGGGTCGTCGTGGCGATGCGCTGTGATCACGCCACGAGCGTCATGCCCGCCGCCTTCGCCGCACCGGTGTCAAAGGTCATCGTCGCCCGGCACCCATGCGCCTGCGCGATGCGCTCGATCAGGCAGTCCGCGAAGTCGGCGCCGCCCCTCGCAAAGCGCCGTTGCGCCTGCAGCACGAGGTCAGCGCGGTCGACCACGATCTCCTTGCTGCGCAGCAGCAGGTCCAGCGACTCGACCAGCTGGTCCCGGTTCAGCCCGTAGCTGGACGACAGCACCCAGACGAGCTCGACGACCGCCACCAGCGGCACGAAGCCGGGTTGATCGCTGGTCAGGCTCTCGATCAGGCGCGTGGCGTTCGGCGACTGCTTCGGGTCGTCCTGCATGATGTAGCGCACCAGGACGTTGGTATCGAGCCCGATCATCGCGACCGTGTGGCCTGCGCCGCGATGGCTGCGTTCATCTCCTCGATGGAGACGGTGCCCTTGGGCTTGCCGAAGCGCCCCTTGAGCTCGCGCACCGAGCGCGTGGCGGCGATCACCTCGAAGCGCCCGGGCTCGATCTCGACGAACTCGACCCGGTCACCGGCCTCGACGTTGAGCGCGCGGCGCACGTCGACCGGGATCGTGATCTGGCCCTTGGTGGTCAGTGTGGCGGTCGACACGAGGCTTCTCCCGTTCCTTACCTCATTGTAAGGCGGTCTGGACGCCAGGTTGAGGCGAGGAGGGCGGCTTCGCGTACGGCCTCAATTGGCGCGCCTGCGAGGGGGATCAGGAGGGGACCGTGGCCAGGAGGATGGCCTCGAAGGCCGCGCCATCCTTGGAAGAAGAAGTCACCCCCAGGTACTGCGCCATCATCGGCGTGTGCGCGGCGAGGCCGGCCTTGAGCAGTTCGGCCGTGGTGATCGGAGCAGTCATCTCGGCCGCCATGGTAGGCCACGGCCGACAGGGTGCCGGCGGGCGAGGCCCACCCTCCGGCTGCGCTCGAGTCGCTCGGTGAGGGCGTGCGAGCGCTTCACCAGTGCCTGCGACCCCTTCCGGATCCTCGCCGACCGGCGGCGAAGGTTCGGTCTGCGCTGTGAAGCGGTTGAGCGCCGGCGAGCGCCGGTTTTCAGTCGCGGCGCATCAGGGGCCGGCGACCGTAGAGTTCTGCGACAGTCCGCCGCCGAGATCGCCGATCGAGACACGCCGGCGGTACCCGGCCATCAGCAGTCATTGGCGAACGGCAGCTTCCTGGCATCCCGAGGCGATCGCAAGCCGATCACCGGAACGGGGTGACGCACGGGTGGGCACCCCCAGGCAGGCGGCACTCTGAGCGAATGATGCGCCGCGGATGTCGCAGGCCGCGGCGCGCCTGGTGGACCATGTCATCTCCCAGGTGCCGGTGCGGCCGTGGGTGCTGTCGCTGCCGATTCCGCTGCGCGTGCTGCTCGCCGCGCAGCCCGAGCGGGTCACGCCGGTGCTGGAGGTGGTGCAGCGCGTGCTCACGCGGTATTTGCTGGCGGCTGCCAGTCTTGGGAGCGACGAAGGTCACGGTGGCGCGATCAAGCCAATCCGGCGCTTCGGCTCCGCGGCCAACTTGATCGTCCACCTGCACTGGCTGGTGCGGGACGGCATGTACCGGGACCATCATCGCCCGCCTCATGAAGATGCTCACGCGCCGCGGTGTGCTGGTCGAAGACATGGGCCAGACCGACCTGAGCGCGCCGGATGCCCACGGCGAGCAGGCGCGCACGCTGCGCCCGCTGCAGGCCGCGGCCATCACTTGCCGCATCGCCTTCGGCCCCCGCGCCGCACAGAAGGTGCCGACGCTCAGGGGCGCGACGCCGCGCGAGAGCGCAGCGCACCGACCCCTGTGCGCCGACATCGACGACTTCAGCCTGCACGCCGCGGTGCGGGTCGAGGCACGGCGAGCCGCCCCTCGAGGAAGGCGCGTGCGCAGACGCCGGGCGCCGCTGGAAGAAGACGAGGTCGCCGCCGAGGCCTTCGCTGCAGGCGCGGAAGAAGTGGTTGAAGCCGACCTCGGACAGGTCGGCCGCGCTCGCGTGGCTCGCGATGGGGCCGCCGAGCTCGCCGTCGGCCTGGTTCGCCTTGACGACCATCGCGAGTGCGTTCCAGCGCATCAGCGCGGCGAGCCGCTCCTCGATCGCGAGGTCGCCGGGGAAGGGCGGCTGCGCAGCGACCGGGATCGTGTTGACGCAGGGCGTTCCGATCGGCGGCGTCCAGCCGACGCCGAGCGCCCGACCGGCACCGGGTCGTTCCCAGGTCTGGACTGGGCCTGCCCTTGGCCGTCCGAGATTGACGTTCCCCCCAGCCCCCAGGGTCCACTGGAGAGGCGCACACCGCGCCCACGGGCGGGATGGCGCCGGTGTCGGGCGGTCTTGCGCGCATGCCGCCGGGATCCGCCGAACTCCGGGGTGCTTTGCATGGCCACGGCAACTCGCGCCGGCGCGCGGTGTTCCGGCAGGCCCACGGCCGTGGCGCCGCCGTGCCGCTCAGTTCACCGTTTCCGCGACCTGCAGCAACTCCAGCGGTGGTGTCATCTGCAGCCGGCGCGCCAGCGGCATGTGGATGACGATCGCGAAGCGTGTCATGCGCGCCACCGGCAGTTCGCCGGCCTTCGCGCCGGCGAGGATCTTCTCGGCCTGCGCGCCGGCCAGGCGGCCGATCTCGGCGTAGCGCGCCGCCACCGAGAGCAGCGCGTGACCGTCGCGCACGACCGACTCGTAAGGGCTCAGCACCGGCAGGCCCAGCGCGATGGCCGCGTTGCCCAGCAGGTCGGCGTTGTCGCGCAGGAACGACGACGACCCCAGGTAGACCACGTCGACGCCGGCGTGCTTCAGCGCGTTGAGTTGCGGCGCGATGTCCGACGGTCGCGGGCGCCCGTCGGCGGCCAGCGGCAGTTCGCGCGCGACGAGTTCGAAGCCCTGCGCGCCCACCAGCGCTGCCAGTTCGTCGCGCTTCATCAGCGAGTTCTTCTCGTCCGCGTGGTACAGCAGCCCCAGCCGACGCAGCCCCGGCCGGTAGGCGCGCAGCGTCTGCAGATTCACCAGTTCCGGCACGCGGTTGTAGGTGCCGGTCAGGTCCGCACGGCCAGGCCTGTCCAGGCTGCGCACCAGCCCGGCGCCGACGGGATCGGCGACGATCATGAAGACCTTCGGAATCTCCGGCGCCCATCCCGGCTGGCCGACCTCGTCCAGGCGGCCGGCCATGCCCAGCGTGACGTTGGTGCCGTAGGTGAGCACGAGGTCGACGCGGCTTTCGCGCGCCTCGGCCAGGAAGCCGGGTAAGGCGCTGCGCTGCCGATTCGCGTCGCGCAGCACGAAGCGCACCGGCACGCGCCGCTCGTTCAGGTAGGCCTGAAAGGCCTGGCAGGCTTCCTCGCAGCCGGTCCAGGTGACGATCATCACCGTCTTCGGTCCAGCGGCCGGCGCCGCCACGCCCAGCGCCATCAGCGCCAGTCCGGCCAGCCAGTTGCGCCATCGCATCGCGGTGTCTCTCATGCGGGCCGGGCGCGCCGCAGCTTCTCGACGAGCAGAAAGCCGGCCAGCCCCAGCAGCGCGAGGATAGCAAGCGCGCGCAGGCTGACCGCGGCGCCGGCGAACGGCAGCGCGAAGGCGCAGGCCGCGAGGCCGGCGATCGCGCCCAGCCGCTCGGCCAGCCGCATCGGCCCGACCGCCGATCGGCCTGGCTCGATGCGCTGCGCCAGCACGACCAGCGGCGCACGCATCAGCGTGTGGCCGACGCCCAGCGCGGCGACGGCGCCGACCACCGACCAGTAGCCCGCCCAGGACGCCAGCGCCAGGATCGCCAGACCCGACAGCATCGCACCGCCGACGGCCAGGGCACGCGGACCGGCAGCGCCGTGCGACAGCGCCGTCACCGCCGGACCCAGCACGACGACTGCCAGGTAGTACAGCATCACGACCCGTGCCACCTCGGCCGGCCCCGAACCGACGGCCGTCAGCATCAGCGGCGTCAGGTACCAGACGACGACGGCCGTCGCCGCGCTCATCGGCACCGCCAGCCCCAGCAGCAGCGCCAGGGTGCGCGTGCCGGTCGATGCCGAGGGTGCAGGCGCCGCGCCCGCGAGAGCGACCCCCACCGCATCGCCGGCGGCGCCGCGCATCATCAGCAGGCCGACGACGCCCGCTGCGGCGGCGATCAGCGCTCCTGTCGCGAGTGCTGCGCCGTAGCCCAGGCGCCCGGCGACCACCCCGCCCAGCGCCGCGCCGCAGAACACCCCGCCGTAGACGACCGCGACGAAGGCGCCGGCAGCGCGTGCGCCGCCCTGGTCGGCCGCGGCCCGTAGCGCGTACTCCTGGCAGGCGATGGTCGCGCTGGCGTAGCACAGCGCCATCAGCCCGCGCCACAGCGTGACCTCGGCCACGTGGTCGGCCGCGGCGAGCCCGAGCAGGCACAGCACGGTCGGTGGCACCGAGAACGTGAACAGCCGCCGTGCGCCGAAGCGGCGGACCAGCGCGCCGCCGAAGGCGGTCAGCAGCGCGATCGCGCCGAGATAGGCGACCAGCGGCGCGGCCGCGGCGAGTTCCGGGCCCAGCCAGGCCGGCCGCGCCAGCGAGCGCGTGTAGACCGGCAGGAACGAGACCGCGATTTCGGTGCCGACGACGAAGACAAACAGCGCGAGCCGGATGTCGCCGACATCGGACAGCCGCAGCAGCCGTGGCTGCCCCGCCGCGACGCGCACCTCCCATTGCCGTTGCAGCGCCTCGCGCGTGGCGGCGCCGAGCGCGGCGAAACGTGCCGCGAGGTCCTGGGCATGATCGTTGAGCCTTTCCGCGGCGCGCACCAGTCCCACCGGCCCGCCGGGCTCGACACGATGGCGGAAGTCGCCTTCGCGCTGCGCCTCGAGCAGGCGCGACACGCGCGCGAGTGGCCGGTCCACGGCGCGCGCCGCCAGCAGCAGCAGCGTGAGCTCCAGCGCGAGCAGCGCCGCGGCCAGCCCGATCACCATCACGTCGAGCAGCACTTCGCGCAGCCGCGTGCGCACGAAAGCCGGGCTGAGCTCGACGACGACCTCTCCGACCAGGCGGTTGCCGTCGAGGATGGACAGGGCGTACGCACCGCGTGGTGCGGTCGCCGCCGTCGCATCGGGTGTCGGCATCGCGAGTCGATCGGCGTCGGGCCGTTGACGCGCTGCGGTCGCGACGACGGCACCGTCGGCCGCGCGCACCACGATGCGGTCGACCTCCCCGAAGCTCTGCAGCGTCTGCGCCAGGTAGCCGTCGAGGCCGGCCATGCCGCCGAGCGGCACGCCGAGATCGAGCGCGCGCTGCAGTTCGGCGCGCACGATGGCGCCGATCAGCCGCGTGCGCTTGGACAGCTCCGGCGCCACCGCGCGCTCGAAGGCGTCGACCGCATGCACGCCGACGGCCAGCACCGCACCGCCGAGCAGCGCGAGCAGCAGTGCGACCAGGCGCAGCCGCAGGCCGCGCGCGATGCCGTCGCCGGCCCATGCCGTCACGACGGCCGGTCCCGCGTCGCGGCCAGCTGCTGTCCGGCCGCGCGGTAGCGCGCGGCCGCGGCCTCCAGCCGTTCGCGCAGGGCGAGCGCATCGGGTGCCTGCGCCGGCGCGTCGGCGCCGGCGGCACGGCGCCAGGCGCCACGTTCGAAGTCACGGCAGCCGGTATCGATGGCGTCGAACTGTCGGATGACCGCGCGCAGTCCCCAGCGCAGCAGCAGCGCCCCGAGGGCCCCGACGAGCAGCAGCGCCAGCAGCGCACCCAGCACGACGGCGGCGAACATCGCGCGCACCTGCGTCAGGTGGCCGTCGCGCGGATAGACGATGAGGATGCCGCCGGCGCTGCCGCCGTCGCCGCCGACGATGTCGACGCTGCCCAGGAAGCCTTCGTGGCTGTCGAGGTACCAGGGCGCGCCGCGCGCGGCCGCGCGCGCCGCGACGGCCTGCGGCGGGATCGTCGCGGGCCCGCCCGCCGCCGTGGAGTGGACGATGCGGCCGTCGCTGTCGAACACGTGCAGCGCGACGATGTCCTCGTCGCTCTGGCGCGCGCGCTCGAGCAGCGCCGTCGCGTTGCGCACGCTGGCCAGCGGCAGGCCCAGCCGCACCGCAGAGGCGAACGGTGCCATCGTGCGGTCGGCGAGCACGACCAGGCGCTCGCCGACCAGCGTGGCGTGGATGCTGCCGAACTGCAGCGTGGCGAGGCCGACGAAGATGCCCAGCACCACCAGGGCGACGATCGTCACGGTGCCCCAGATGCGCCAGAGGAGAGCCATCGTGGAAGGGCTGTGCCAGCAGCGCAGGCCGCGCACGATCGGCGGGCCGCGTCGGGTCGGGCCAGCATAGTGGCCGCAGCGCCGGATGGTGACCGGGCGGCGCCAGGGATTACCCCAGGGCGTCTGCGTGACCTGGACGGCCCGCGTACCGGCCGGACATCGGCGACCAAGCCGCAGACGCCGGTCGACGTTCGCCGAGCCAGCGCCCCGAGGTGCGCATCCATGCCTGCCGGCGCCGGGTGAGGGATCAGACCTGCCGCGTCAGCCTGATCAGGTTCAGCGCCCGTGCGGCGAAGTAGCCGCTCAGCACGCCGTAGACGGCGGAAAGGCCGACGACGAACAGCGTCGTCGAGATGACGGCGGCGTGCATGGCGTTCATGACGGCGTAGACGTACTTCGCGAAGAAGATGGCCATGATCACGGCCAGCGGGACCCAGCTGCCGGGAACGAAATACGTCTTCGCGTGGGCGTCGTAGCGCACCCGCTCGTCGCGAAACCGGGCGTACCCGACGAGCGCGGCCACGGCCAGTGCAGCGGCCCACGCGGCCACCGGCAGGGGCGCGAAGCCGAAGCTCGACTGAACGCCGGCCAGCGACAGCGCGATCATGCCGGCGGGAAGCGCCAGCGCGGGAACCCTGCGCACGTTGCGCGTCCTCGCCTGCATGAGACCGAACGCGAGCAAGCCGGCGAACAGCGCGAACACCCAGGTCGGCGTGCGGGAAAGGATCTGGCCGATCAAGGGGTTCTCCTGCGGGTATCTGGGCGGCGGGGGTCGACGCCGGCGAGGCGCGTGGTCCGAGTCGGTGCGGCCTGGATCATGCGCCGCTTCGGGGCGGCCTGGACGATGCGCCTGTTCGGGGCGCGGGTCGCCGCTGCCGCTTCTCCAGTGCGCCGGCGGCGGCGGCCTTCAGCAGTCGCTGGAACGACGGGCAGGCCGCATGGCTGGTCGCGGGGCAGGCCGCCGCGTGCCGCAGTCCTTCGATCATCGCCCTCAGGCGCTTGACCATGCGCTCGAGCTCGTCGGCCTTCGCCGAGAGCATGGCGCGGTCGATGTTCGGCGCGCCGCCCGGGGTGAACATGACCCGGATCTCGTCCAGCGAGAAGCCGGCCGCCTGCCCCAGCGCGATGAGCGCCAGCTGATCGAGCACCGACGGCGCGAACTTGCGGCGCGCGCCCTCCGACGCCAGCGAGCGGATCAGCCCCTTGCGCTCGTAGTAGCGCAGCGCCGAAGCGGCCACGCCCGACTTCCTGGCAACTTCGGCGATGTCCATCGAAACCGCTTGACTTCAAGTTGACTTCAACTTCTATCATGCCTGTGACATGTCATCCGGTCAACGCATCTTGAGGAGATCCCCATGCCTGCCTTTCCGCTCGTCGCCCACATCGCGCTGGTCGGCATCGGCGCGACGGCGCTGATGGACCTGTGGCTGTGGCTGCTGGCGCGCCTGGGGGTGCCGACCACCGGGTTCGCGATGGTGGGCCGCTGGGTCGGGCACGTCGCACGCGGCACGATCGCCCACGCGGCGATCTCGAAGGCCGCGCCGATCCCCTTCGAGCTCGGCCTGGGCTGGCTGACCCACTACCTCATCGGCATCGCCTTCGCGGCGGCGCTGGTCGGTCTGCAGGGCGCCGCGTGGCTGCATCAGCCGACGGCGCTGCCGGCCCTGGCGTTCGGAGCCGCCACCGTGGTCGCACCCTGGTTCGTGATGCAGCCGGCCATGGGCGCCGGCTTCCTGGCCCGCAAGACACCGGCGCCGCTGAAGAACGGCCTGCGCAACCTGGCCAACCACGCGGTCTTCGGCGCCGGCCTGTACGTCGCGGCGGCCGCGCTGGCGCGAGTCGCCGCGTGAGCCGCTCGCATCCCTCGTCGTCCCTCGACCGTCCCGGAGACTCCCTCATGAGCAAGCTCGCCATCGTCTATCACAGCGCCCACGGGCACACCGAGTTCATCGCCCGCCAGGTGCATGTCGGCACCTCGGATGTCGTCGGCGTCGATGCCCGCCTGGTCCCGGCGGAAGACATCGCGCGCCGGCCCGACGACCTCGTCGCGTACGACGGTTTCATCTTCGGCTCGCCGACCTACCTGGGCGGCGTCAGCGCGCCGTTCAAGAACTTCATGGACTCGACGGGCCGCCTCTGGCGCACCCAGCGACTCAAGGGCAAGCTCGCCGCCGGGTTCACCGTGTCGTCGCTGCCCTCGGGGGACAAGCTGTCGACCTTGCTGTCGATGTTCGTCTTCGGCATGCAGCACGGCATGCTGTGGGTCGGCAACCCCATCGTGCCCGAGCAGCACAGCGGCGTGCCGTACGAAGAGGCGGCCAACCGGCTGGGCTCGTGGTCGGGGCTGATGGCCCAGGCCGGGCACGCCGCACCCGCGGACGCGTTCGTGCCGGGCGACGTCAAGACCGCACGCCTGTTCGGCCGGCATGTCGCCCAAAGCCTGGAGCGCGTGCTCGTCCCGGCTTGAACACGTCAACTTCCAGGAGGACCTGCATGTTCCCCAAACAAGTGGCCCCCGCCCTGTTCGGCCTGATCCTGTCGGGCCTGATGTCGCTGCTGGTGTCCGGCATCTCGACCTATCGCGCCGTCGGCTTCGGTGAAGGCTACGCCGGCCTGTGGGTCGGTGCCTGGCTGACCGCGTGGCTCGTGGCCTTCCCGGTGGTGCTCGTCGTGGCACCGCTGGCGCGCAGGACGGTGGCGTTGCTCGTCGACGACCGGCCGTGAAGCTGGTCGCGCCGGGCGTGGTGCGACGACGTCGTCGATCGGTGCCGCGGTTCAGGCGCCGAGCAGCCCGAGGCGTCGCGCGACGTCTTCGCGCCCGGGATGCAGCGACTCCAGCCGCCGCAGGTAGCCGATCGCGCGCGGTGTGTCCTTCAGGTGGGCCGCGGCGCTGGCCGCGAGTTCGAGCACGGCGGCACGGCGCTGCTCGCGTTCGCCGACTTCGGCGGCCAGCATCGAGGCGCCGACGCTGTCCAGCGGGTGCAGCGCCTCTCGTCGAACGCGTGCCGCGGGCAGCGTGCGATCGGTGAGCGCAAGGTAGCGGTCGGCGTCGCTCAGCGCATCGGCGGCGCGCCCCTGCCCGAAACGTGCCGTGCCGCGCTGCCACCAGCCGTCCTCGAAGTCGGGATCGAGTTCGATCGCCCGCGTGGCGGCCGCCTCGGCCATGTCGTGGCGGCCGATCCGGCAGACGCAGAACGCCAGCCTGCAGAGCTCGGCCGGCTGCAGTTGCTCGATCAGCCGCTGTCCCGGATCGTGCTGCTGGGCGTCCTTCGACAGGGCGGCCAGCATCGCGGCCATCGGCTCGACGCCGGCCGCCTTCCAGACCGCGTAGCCCGCGGTCGCCGCCAGGTACATCCGCGCGGCGGCGTGCAGTTCCAGCGCTCGGCTGCCGGCGGCGCGGGCGAGCGTGCGAGCGCGGTCGAAGTGCTCGACGGCCTGGGGCAGCAGGCGGTCGCTGCCGATGTTGAGCACCGCGTGGCCGATCCGGCAGTGCAGTTCGGCGGACCTGGCCTGGTCGGGAAAGGCCTGCAGGTAGGCGTCGAACAGGCCGAGCCGGTCCCAGCAGGCCAGCCCCACCGCGGCGCGTGCGAAGTCGGCGCGGCCGATCCGCGTGCCGTCGGCCGCGATGCCCAGCGTGTTGTACCCGGCCTGCAGGAAGAAGCGGTCGGACCACGGGTCGGCAAACGCGATCGACGCGGCGTCGCGGTCGACGTGACCGATGCTGCAGTAGTGATGGGTCTGGCGGTCGGACAGCAGCACGGTGTCCTGTTCACGGGCGAACCACCACAGGTGCGCCGGCGGCACGGCGACGCCGCGATGCAGCGGCACGCGCCAGCGCGCGGACCAGACGGGAAACACCGCGGCGTCCGCGACCTCGTGGCGCACGGGTGCCACGGCGCGGTTCTGCACGTCGGCGAACTGCCCCAGGTCGACCGGCGTCATCGGCCGCGGCCGCGGGTCGTCCGCGGCGTGACCGACACCCGACGTCGCGAGCAAGGTCGACCACGTCGCCTGGTTGTCCAGGTAGACCTGGATCCGCTCGTCGCGTGGCGGACGCGCGATCAGTCCGTCGTCCGCACTCATCGTTCGCCCTGGTAGATCGACACCGGCAGCGAGGTGTGCTGCCGCAGCTCGGCGGCGCCGACGCGGTAGAACCACCGCAGGCAGAAGCGGTAGAACCCGGGTCGCTGCGCGGTGACGGTGACCCGCAACGGCTGCGGCGCGTCCCTGGGGCCGAGCGCGAGCAGTGCGGCGGGGTCCGTGTCGAGGAAGTTCGGACTCTCGGCCACCAGCGGCCTGTGTCGACCGTCGGGCTCGCGAACCATGCGGCGCGCACGGCCGACCTTCGGCCCGTCGAGTTCGACGAAAAAGCGCATCGGCTCGACCAACCCGGCGCCGAACAGTGCCGCGGCGTCGATCCCGGCGTCGTACTCGGGGTGGCGTTCGGCCCGGTAGTCGATCAGGTGCAGGTCCAGTCGCTCGAGCAGGATCTGCGCTTCGCTTCGCCCGTCGTGGGCCAGCGTGACCGCCAGGCGCACCCCCTCGATGAACACCGGCTCGCTGCCATCGGCGCTGGCAAAGGGCCCGGGCGCGCCGTCCAGGGGGGTCATGACTTCGGCGGCGTCGAGTTCGGAGATCTTCAGGTCCGCGCCGATCAGCGCGCGCGCGTTCTTCAGCGCCGCCGATGCGCCGGGCACGAAGGCGCCGGGCACCTCGAGCAGCTTGATGACGGGTTCACCGACGTTGCCGGCGATCGTGCGCACACGATCCCAGAGCCCGGTGCGCGGCTTCCACGTCCACGGTGTGGGTGACATGCTTGCTCCTCGGCGCACGTGTCGCCGTCTCGAACGGGGGGCAGCGACCGCTGTCTGCTTGCGCCGGCTCGCGCGGTGGGCGCATCGGGCAGCGCGGTCCTCGCCCGTGGCCACGCATCATGTGCTGCATGCGGCTCGCCACGTGCTCAGCCGCGTGCGCGTGATTCGGCGACGCGCCCGCGCACGAACTGCTCCAGCGTCGTGAGCGTGATGCCGTGTTCGCGCTCCAGGGCCGCGGCACCGTCGAAACGTTCGCCGTACGCGTCGTCCGGCAGCGCCGACAACCGCAGCACGCGCGCCAGGCCCGGGTGCAGCGGCGCCGCCACGCCGGCGATCGCGCGTGCGATCCCCGCCGGAAGGCGGCCGATGCGCGCCGGGATGCCGGCCTCCCGCGCATAGAGCTGCGCGACCTGCGTGTTGCTGTGATGACCGTGGCCACCGAGCGACAGCCGCTGGAACGGCGGCGGGTCGTCGAGCAGCGCGCGCACCGCGAACTGCGCGACGTCGCTCGCGGCGACGAAGTTGCGCGGTTTCGTGCCGGGGCCGATCAGCCGCGCCTTGCCCTTGTCCAGCAGGTCCTTGCCATTGAACAGGTGCACGTGCTGTTCCATGAAGGCGGTCGGGCGCAGCACCACGTGGGGCAGGCCGCTGGCCGCCAGCGCCTGCTCGACGGCGTGTTTGGTGCGGAAGAAGTCGATCGGGTGGTCAGGCGCCGCACCGTGGGCGGAGGTGTAGACCAGTCGATCGACGCCTGCGGCCTTCGCGGCGGCAAACAGCGCGCGGTGGCCGGCGTCGTCGACGGCCTCCGACCGCCAGCGCCCGCGACCCAGCAGCCCGTGCGCCGCGGCCAGCACGCGCTGCACGCCGGCACAGGCGCGCTGCAGCGAGGCGATGTCGGTCAGGTCGCCGGCGACGACGTCGGCACCCAGCGCGGCCAGGTCGGCGGCCTTCTCGGGGTGGCGGGACAGCGCGCGCACCGGCACGCCGCGTTCGCGCAGCAGGCGCACGACCGGACGGCCGAGTGCGCCGGTCGCGCCGACGACGAGGACACGCGGCGCTGCCATCGCTGCGGATCGTCGTGATGCCGGCCCGATTCCGACATCCCACGAATGCACGGCCGCCGCCCGCGCGTGTCGCACACCTTCAAGACGACGTGGCAGCGGGCCCTGCTCGGTCCCGCGATGTGCGCCGAGCCATGCCGTCGCGCCCCCGTTCTGCCTTCGTCGACGATCACCCCGCAGCCCGGACCCGTCGTTGCGCGTCCGGTGGCGCGCACTGCGCGCGGGCCTGGCCGCGACGCGGCGAAGACGCTGCGCTGCGTGCGCGGCCGGCGGGTCGATCACCGCCGTGCCGGCAGCGGCGTGGTGCCGTCGGCCCCGATCGCGATCGCGATCGCCGGGCCGGCGCGAAGCCCGGAACGCCACCAGCCCGGCAGGCGCCACAGCGTCAGCGCCGTCGTCACGCCGGCGCCCGTGGCCAGGCCGATCCACAGGCCGGTCACGCCCAGCGCCTGCGCCTCGCACAGGTACAGGCCGAGCGGCGCGCCGAGCGCCCAGTAGCCGGCCAGCATGCACAGCATCGGCGTGCGGCTGTCCTTGCGGCCGCGAAACAGGCCCGAGGCGGTCAGGCCGGGATAGCCGGCGAGTTGGATCAGGCCGAGCAGCACCAGCAGCACCGAAGCGATCTGCGCCGCCGCCTGGCCCGCGGCGTCGCCGCCGAAGAAGGTGTTGGCCAGCGGCCGTGCGCCGAAGGCCAGCAGCAGCATCAGCGCGGCCCCGCCGGCCGTCGCGAGCGCGAGGCCGGCGGTGGCGACGGCGCGGGCAGCGGCGGGATCGTGCAGTGCCATCGCCCTGGCCGTGCGCACGGTGGCCGCCTGCAGCATCGCCGCCGAGCCGGCGTAGGCGAGTCCGGCCATGCGCAGCGTCAGCGTGTGCGCGGCGACCTCCGCCGCGCCCAGCGTCGCGGCGTAAAGCGTGGCACCGAGGAAGATGCCGGTCTCGGCGGTCATCGTGATCCCGATCGGGACGCCGACGCGCAGCACCGCCACCAGACCCGGCCCGTCGAGCGCCGGCGTGCCGGCGGTGGCGCGCGCCGGCGGCAGCGCGCGGCGCGCGACGACGACGAGCACGCCCAGGCTGGTCAGCGCCACCAGCACCGAGGACACGCCGGCGCCGGTCGGGCCCAGCGCAGGCACGGGGCCCAGGCCTTGCATCAGCACCAGGTTGGCGGCGGCGTTCAGCGGCAGCATCGCCAGCGTGATCTTGAGGAACACCTTCGGCCGCTCGGCGGCGGTCAGCACCGTGCGGTACAGCGCGATCCCCAGCATCGGCACCAGCAGCAGCGCCATGCTTTGCGCGTAGCCGCGTCCCTGCTCGAGCAACCCGGCGTCGAGGCCGAGGCGGCGCAGCCAGTCCGGCGCAAACCAGAGCAGCGGCGCGCCGATCAGCGCCAGCATCGCCACCACGGCCCGGCCGATGCGATCGAGCCGCAGGCGCTCGTCGGCCTGCGCGCGCGCCAGGGCCGCGGTGTAGAAGGGCGTGAGGCCGCCGAGGATGCCGGCGCCGAGGTAGAAGAGGATCGACTGCAGATCGCTGCCGACCGCGACCGCGGCCAGCGCGTCGGCCCCGAAGTAGGCCGACACCATCACCGTGTCGGTGATGCTCATGCCCATGTTGACGAAGGCGATCAGCATGATCGGCAGCGCCAGCCGCAGCAGTGCGCGCCCTTCGGCGTGCGGGCCGCCGGCTTCGGCGGCAGGTGTCTCGGGGTCGATCACGGGGCCTCCTCGTGCGCGCGCAGCGCGTCGTTGCGGTGACGGTGATCGTCGCGGCGCGCGCCGTGCGGCAACAGAGGCGGGATCGCCCGCGACCGGTCCGTTCGTGCCACGCCGGGCACGACGCCGATCGACGAGGGTGCATCGCCTCGTGCCGAGCGCACGACCGGGCCACTGGGGGGCCGGACCGCGGTTGGCCGAGAATCGCCGACTCGATCGCCGACCCGGGTCACCGTGACATTCGCCGCCCTTCGCCAGCACTGCGCGGTGGCGCAGCGCGAGCGGCTGGCGCTGCGGCCGTGGTGGAGATGAACGCCGACCCGCTGCCGGTGGCCGGCGATCGCGTCGTGCTGCGCCGCGTCGTCCGCGCCGACCTGGCGGCGTTCCAGGCCTACCGCCACGACGCCGAGGTCGGCCGCTACCAGGGCTGGACGCCGATGACCGACGCGCAGGCGCTCGCCTTCATCGACGAGATGGCCACGGCGCCGCTGTTCCCCGCCGGCGCCTGGGTGCAGATCGGCATCGCCGCGCGTGCCTCGGGTGCGCTGATCGGCGACCTCGGCGCCCGTGTCGCTGCCGACGGGGCCTCGGCCGAGATCGGCTTCACGCTCGCGCGGCCGGTGCAGGGGCGCGGGCTCGGCGGCGAGGCGGTCGGCCTCGCGCTCGCGCTGCTGTTCGGCCGCACCGGTGTCACACGCGTCGAGGCGGTCACCGACGCGCGCAACACCGCGTCGATCCGGCTGCTCGAGCGCGCCGGGTTCCGGCGCGCTGCGACTGCCGACGCGGTGTTCCGAGGCGAGCCCTGCGTCGAACACCGCTACCGGCTCGACCGGCCCGGCGTCGGCTGAGCGGCGGCGCTCACCGCGCGCCGCCAGCGCCGCGGCCGAGGCGATCGAACACACGACCGGCCACATCGCCCGCCACCGGCGGGCCGCATGTCCGCTTCCCGGCCGGCACCGGCGCAGCACGGGGCCACGCGAAGCGCGACGCGGCCGCGCACGCAGACGCACCGGCGGAGGCGACGTCGCACGGCCGGCGCGTGCAGGTGCATCACGTCCGGTCGCGACCGGCGCCGCTGCGCACCCGGCGCGGGCAGTGCCCCGCATCCCCGGTGTCGACGCGACAGCGTGATCCCCGAGAATCGTCGCGATGGCCCGCACGCGGATCACTGGCGCTCCCGCACTTGCCGCATCGGGGCCCGCGAGCGAGAGCCGGTCGACGGTGCCCGGCGCGTCGCCGCCGCCGGAGCCGTGCGGCGACACGGAGGCATCGCCCCGGGCCTCGGCCCCGGAGTGGCTCGCGATGGCCACGCGACGCCGGCAGACGCCGAGCGCTGGTGAACGTAGCGAGACGAGGCGGCTGACGCTGCCGCTGTTGCTGTCGCTGCTGGTGCATGCACCGCTGCTCAGCCTGACTCTCGGTGACGACGGGTGGGGCCTGCCGGGTCTTGCCTGGCCCTGGCAGGAGCGCCGCGTGGTCGTGCCCGACCTGCGCGTCGTGCTGATGCCGCCGCCCGCCACGCCCGTCCCGTCACCCGACGGGCAGGCCGTGGACCCGGCGCCCGGGGTGCCGACCGAGGCCCGCAGGGCCGGACGTCCGGCGCCGGCGCCGCTGCCGGCAGCGGTGCCCCTGCCGGCGGTGCCACGCCCATGGCAGATGCCGGCTGCGGTGAGCGCACCTGCAGAGCCGCCCGCGATGCCGTTCGCGGCGATGCCGGACACCGCGGGGGTGGCGGTCGATGCGCCACAGCCCGCCGGCGAGCCCGATCGACCGGCGCCCGACCCGACGGCGCAGGCGCCCTCGGGCCTCGGCGAGCCGACCGGCGACGCCGATCCGCTCGCCAGCGCCGCGGTGTTGGCGCAGGAGTCGGTCGTCGCCGTTGCCGCTTCCGCGTCGACCCCGCCGCAGGTGGCATCGGCGCCTCGGGAAGGCGGCGACGTGACCCGCGATGAAGCCGGGTCGCGGGAGGCCGAACGGCAGGAGGCGGCGCGCGAGGAGGCCGCACGCGAAGAGGCCGCACGCGAGGAGGCGGCGCGCGAGGAGGCCGCACGCGAGGAGGCCGCACGCGAAGAGGCCGCACGCGAGGAGGCTGCACGCGAGGAGGCTGCACGCGAGGAGGCTGCGCGACAGGACGTGGCGCGACTCGAGGCTGCGCGGGTCCGGGCCGAGCGCGAGGCGTCGGCGCGTCGGGAAGCTGCGCAGGTCGAGGCGCAGCGCCAGGAGGCGGCGCGGCAGGAGGCGGCACGCATCGAGGCTGCGCGAGCGCAGGCCGAGCGTGACGAGGCGGCGCGCATCGAGGCGGCGCGCCAGGCCGAGCGCGAGGAGGCGGAGCGGCAGGAAGCGGCACAGCGGGAAGCCGCGCGCCTCGAGGTTGCGCGGCTGCAGGCAGAGCGCGAGCAAGCAGCGCGACAGGAAGCAGCGCAACAGGAAGCGGCGCGCCATGAGGCCGCGCGCCAGGAGGCCGCGCGCCATGAGGCCGCGCGCGCCGAGGCTGCGCGCTTGCAGGCCGAGCGCGACGAGGCTGCGCGTCGGGAGGCCGCCGCGCAGGACGAGGCGCGGCGCGAGGCGGTGAAGCGGGCCATCGGGCGCCAGCTCGCCGAGGAAGCCGCGCGGCGCGAAGCCGCGGCACGGGCCGCCGCGCAGCCCGACTCGTTGCCCCATTCGCTGAGCACCGCCCGGCGCGTGCGGCTGTGGGGCTACACGCACCCCAACGCGGAACTCGTTCAGTACGCGCAGGCCTGGGCTCTGCGGATCCAGCTCAACACGCCGCACGCCACCGTGCGCGAGATCGCGAGTCGCGCGCATCGGCCACCGACGGTGGCGGTGGCCGTGCGCAGCGACGGGTCGGTGGAATCGGTGACCTTCACGGTGTCCAGCGGTGTGCCGCAGGTGGACGAAGCGGTCCGGCGCATCGTCGAGCGCCTGCAGCCCCACACGCCGTTCCCGCCGCTGCTGGCGCGAGAGGTCGACGTGCTCGAGATCCGGCGCACCTGGCACTTCGACGCAGCCGTGCGCCTGCACTGACGAAGGGCTCGCGCCACCGCGTGGATCGCGGCGACGCGCGGGCCGCCGCGTTCAGCCCGCGCCCGGGCGCCGCGTCACAGCCGGCGGCACTGGTCCTCCTTGCTCGCTGCCCGGTTGCCGCCGCCCGTGGGTGAAGGGATGTTCTCCTTGCACTGCAGGTTGCCCTTCATGCGGTTGTTCGCCAGCGCCAGGCCGCCGTAGTTCTTGAACGCCTGCAGGTTGCCGCCGAGCACGTTGTCGCTGGCGTTCAGCGCGCCGGTGTTCTCGTCGAACTGGCGTGCCGTCGAGCACGCAGCTGGCGCCGTCGGGGACGAAGATGTCGTCGAGGTGGACGGCGCCGATGCGCCCGGTGCACTGGCGCTCGTCGGCGCTGGCGGGGCCGGCGGCGCGCGGCCACGGCCTTGCCGACGCGGTGCTGCGCCGCCACCCCCGGCACCCGACGACGGGCTGCTCGAAGTACTGCGTCGGCCTGGGTGCCATCGGTGCGGTCGACCGCTTCAACCGCTTCCGGCCGGCTCTGCGGCGACTGGGCGTGCTGCCGTCGACCGCGTGAGGGCCCGCCGCGCGTGCGCCCGGTGTCGCCGGGCGGGCGGCATGGCCGCCGCGCCGACAATGCGCGCTGCCGGTCGAGAGACGCGCGCGCGGACAGACGCCGGCATGCCCGAACCGAGGAGAACCGCACCATGCCCTGCTACGCCATCGACGGCATCGCCCCCGTCGTCGACCCCACCGCGTTCGTGCACCCCGCCGCGGTGCTGATCGGCGACGTCATCGTCGGCCCCGGCTGCTACGTCGGCCCCTGCGCGTGCCTGCGCGGCGACATGGGCCGCATCGAGCTGCGGCGCGGCGCCAACGTGCAGGACTGCTGCGTGGTGCACAGCTTCCCGAACGGCGACGTGGTGATCGAGGAGGACGGTCACGTCGGGCACGGCGCCATCCTGCACGGCTGCACCGTCAAGCGCGACGCGATGGTCGGCATGAACGCGGTGGTCATGGACGAGGCGGTGGTCGGCGAACAGGCGATCGTCGGCGCCTGCGCCTTCGTGCCTGCGAAGACGGTGCTGGCGCCGCGCGCGCTGGCGGTCGGTGCGCCGGCGAAGGTCGTGCGCACGCTCGACGACGAAGGCGTCGCGCGCAAGCGCGAGGGCACCGCCGTGTACCACGACCTCGCGCAGCGCTCGCTGGCGACGCTGCACGAGGTGCGCCCCGACACCGCCGTCGCGGCCGACCGGCCGCGGCTGCGGCTGCCGACGCTGCGCAGCCTGACGGGCCGGCACTGAAGCGCCGCCGCAGGCGGGGCCGGCCGACGACCGGCAAGGCCGGCGCGTGCCGATCGCGCGTCCACCGGGCGGCCCGGTCGCGGCCTCACCAGCGCAGCAGCCGCGGCCCGAGGACGCCGCCCAGCAGCGCCACCAGCGCGATGCCCGCCGAGTACCACAAGGCCACGAAGGCCGGCGAGGTCTCGGTGCACGACAAGGCGTAGCCCAGCGCGCCCACCGCGCCGGCCATCAGGCCGGCCGCGAACCCGGCGGCGCGCGGGCGCGTCGTCGCCAGCCCACGCACCGCCCACAGCGCCGCCGCCAGCGCCGGCAACGACAGCGCGAACACGCTGGCCGGGCAACGGCTCCACGAGTGACCGAGGATCGCCGCTTCGCGCGCCTGCGCCGGGGCCAGCGCGACGATGCCGGCACCGATCGCGAGCATCGCCGCCACCACGGCCGCCGCGACCAGCGCCGGTGCGCGCACGCGCGCCACCGGCCTGGACAACCGCGCCGTCAGCCAACCGGCCGCGGCGGCGAGCGCGCCGGCGTAGGCGAGCTTCATCCATGGCGCCGGCGTGCGGTACATCTCCATCGGGATGCCGCCGAGCACGGCCAGCGCCACCAGCGCGCTCGCCGCCAGGCCCAGCGCGGCCGCCGGCGCCAGCCGGCGCGCGGCCGCCGCGCGCGGTGCCGGCCCGGCGCTGCGCGCCAGCATGTCGATCAGCGTCTCGGTCTTCATCGTCGTCCCGCCGGGAGTCGGGCGCTCAGCGCCGCACCCATGCCGCCAGCCGCCTGAGCCCGCGGTGCACCTGCACCTTGACCGCCGACTCCGACGCGCCGGTGCGCAGCGCGGCTTCGGCCACCGACAGCCCCTCGATCTTGGTCAGCACGATCGCCTGCCGCTGCGCCGCCGGCAACGCGTCGAGCAGCTGCTGCAGGTCGCGGCTCGCGCCGCCGTCGTCAGGCGCGGCGGCCAGCAGCTGCTCGTCGACGTCGTCGAGCGCGTCGTGCAGGTGCTCGCGGCGCCCGCGACGCCGCCACAGGTCGACCAGCTTGTGGCGCGCGATCGCCACCACCCAGGCGCTGACCGGCAGCGCCGGGTCGTAGGTGCCGCGCTGCAGGTGCAGCGCGAGCAGGGTCTCTTGCACCAGATCCTCCACTTCGTCGGGCACGTCGCGCAGGCGCCTCTTCAGGTAGCCGCGCAGCCGCGTGGCGATGCGCCGCAGGCTCTCGCGGTAGGCCGCCTCGTCGCCGGCCTGCGCACGCAGCCACAGCGGCTTCAGGGCCGACTCGAACTCGCTGCCGGCGTCGTCGGACACTTCGTCGTGCGGGGCACTCTGGTTACAGCGGCCGCAGCGGACGCCGGGGTCGGTGCGAACCTGCACACCCGGCGCCGATTCTGCCGCTGCCGAGCCCGACGTCCGCGCGACGGCGACGCCGCGGTCGCGATGGCGCAAGCGCCGCGAACCCGTCCGCCGCCACGGGTGCGGCGCGACCGTCGCCGCAGCCAGCGCGCTCAACGGCGGGCGATCAGGTGGTCGATCGCGATCACGCCGGGGCCTCGCGAGATCAGCCACAGCAGCACCGCCGCCCATACCCCGTGCGTCGCGTAGGCGCCGGGGTAGACGAGGAACTGGATCACCGCCGTCATCACCAGCAGCCCCAGCGCGGCAACGCGCGTGCCCAGCCCGATCAGCAGCAGCAGCGGCAGCACGTGTTCGCCCACCGCGGCGAGCAGCGCGGCCGACTCGGGCGGCAGCAGCGGCAGGCGGTATTCGTCGCGGAACAGCGCGACGGCCGACGGCGCGAGGCGCGGCACGCCCCATTCGAAGTGGCCGCCGACGATGTCGATCGCCAGCCCCTCGACCTTGGTCTGGCCCGAGCTCCAGAACACCGCGGCCACCGAGAAGCGCCCGAGCAGCGCGACCGCCGAATGCGGCAACGCCGACATCCAGCGCAGCGCGCCGTCGCGCATCGCGCGCAGCGGGCTCGAAATGCCGTGCGCGCCGGGCGCGGGCGCCGCGGTGCGCGACGGGGTGGGCGTCGGGGAGGCGGTCATGGCGGGCCGTCGGTGGGTGAGCGAGCGGGCGACAGGCCGACCACGGCGCCGTGCCGCAGCAGCGTCGCCAGCACGCGGGTCGTCGACGCGTCGGGGTGGGTGCGGGCGGCGGCGCCGAGCCCGTGCCCGGCGGCGAGCGCGTGCACCAGGTCGGCGTCCGCGGCGGCCAGCGGCACGACGAGCACCTCGTCGTGCGGGCGAAGCACCAGCGCGGCTTGCGGCGTGCCGAGGTCGATGCCGGCCAGCGCCGCGTCGCGCGCGGTCGCGTCGAGCTGGTGCGCGCGCCACAGCGAGACCGCCGGATGCGCACTGCGCAGCCACCGCAGCGAAGGGTGCAGCGCGAGCGCGGTGGCGTCCAGCGCGTCGGGGTCGTGCAGCCGCAGGGCCAGCGCCTGCGGGTCGATCGCGTCGGCGTCGGCCGCGTGCTGCGCCTGCCAGCGCATCCACTCCAGGCGCGCGACGTCGGGCAGGTACGGCAAGGCCGCCGCCGGCGCGAAGCCGGCGAGCCAGCCGGCGAACGCGGCGCCGTAGTCGCCCATCACCGGCGACCGCGGCGGATGCGCGTCGACGTGCTCGCGCGCCATCGCGTCGAAGAACGCGTCGCCGACCAGCGCGACGACCACGGGGAAGGTGTCGCCCAGCACGCCGATCAGCGATGCGACGACGTTGTTGCGGTGGACCGCGAAGCGCACCGACACGTCGGAACCGTTCCACGCCACCAGACCCGCGGGCACCGGGGCGCACGGGTCGAGCAGCGCCGCGGCGATGGCGTGCTGCGCGGGCGGCGCCGGGCGCATGGTCGGCCTCAGGCGACGGCGGCGCGCCGCCGGTCGACGACGGCGTCGCGCTGCAGCTGCGCCGCGCGCGCGGCCTCGGCCTCGAGCCGCGCCAGCGGCGGCACGTCGTGGTCGCGCTCGATCAGCGTCGGCACCGGCCCCAGCCGCTCGATCGTGCGTGCGTACAGCGCCCACACCGCGGCGCCGACGTCCGAACCGTGGTCGTCGATCAGCAGCCGATCGCCGGCGGCGTCGCGGTCGACGGCGTGCCCGGCGAGGTGGATCTCGGCGACGGCCGCCGCGGGCAGGGCCTCGATCAGCGTCCAGGGGTCGCCGCCGTGGTTGACGGCGCTGACGTAGGCGTTGTTCACGTCGAGCAGCAGCGCGCACCCGGTGCGGCGCACCACCTCGGCGAGCAAGCCGCCCTCGTCCATCGTCGACGCGGCGAAGCCGAGGTAGGTGCTGGGGTTCTCGAGCAGCATGCGCCGGCACAGCCGCTCCTGCACCCGGTCGACGTGGTCGCACACGCGGCGCAGCGTCGGCAGGTCGTACGGCAGCGGCAGCAGGTCGTTGAACCAGTGGCCACCGTGGCTCGACCAGGCCAGGTGCTCGCTGAACCAGCGCGGCTCGAGACGATCGAGCAGCGCGGCCAGGCGGTCCAGGTGCGCCTCGTCGAGCGGGCCCTCGCCGCCGATCGACAGGCCCACGCCGTGGACCGACAGCGGCCAGCGTTCGCGCAAGCGCAGCAGGTCGCGCCGCCACGGCCCGCCGTCGGCCATGCAGTTCTCGGCGTGCACCTCGAAGAACGGCGCGGCGCGGATGGCCGGCTCGCGGTCGGGCTGCAGCAGTTCGCGCAGGTGCATCGGCTTCAGGCCGATGCCGCACAGGATCGACGCGGGTTCGTCCATCGGCACGACGGGCGACGGCGGGCGCGTGGCGTGCTCAGGCCTGCTTCTCCTTGAACGCCTGCAGCTGGCCGAAGCCGGTCGACGAGGTCGTGCTGTCGGTCTTCTCGCAGGTTCCCTTGGGCACCAGCTTCCAGGCGTTGCCCTGGTGGTCGCGCGTGCTGGTGCCGGCGCACGTGGTGCCGGGCCCCGCGGCGCAGTCGTTCTTGCCCTTCAGGGCCACGCCGTAGCACTTCTCGGTGTCGGCCGACGGCGCCTGCGCCTGTGCGGACGCCTGCGCCAGCGACAGCGCGGTGCCGATGGCCAGCGCGAGCGCGGCGGTGTGGGCGGCGGTGGGGTGAGCATGCATGCGGGTCTCTCCTTGCGGTGCGTCGAGGGGTCGTGGTCGCGTCGGTGCGGGCAGGGGGCCCTTCACCGGGGCGCCGGTGGTGGCTCCCACCGGCGATTCGTCGCCACGCAGGCCCGCGTTACAGTGACTTCGCCATGGGTTTTCCCGGGGCGTCGGCGATGTAACCGGCGCCGCCCCGGCGGCGAACCTCATCGGCACGCCTGCCACCCACGCCCTGCGACCGCCACCCCGACATGCACGACACGCTGCCGCTGCTCGCCGACACCGACTTCCCGCCGCTGCGCCGGCGTCGCCTCGACACGCTACAGGTCAACCTGGGCTACCGCTGCAACCAGCGCTGCCTGCACTGTCACGTCGACGCCGGGCCGAACCGCACCGAGGCGATGGACGCCGCGACGGTCGACCTGCTGCTCGAGGTGCTGCGCGCCCGCCGCGTGGCCACGCTGGACCTCACCGGCGGTGCGCCCGAGCTGAACCCGCAGTTCCGCCGCCTGACGGCGTCGGCGCGCGCGCTCGGCGTGCGCGTGATCGACCGCTGCAACCTGACCATCCTGTCCGAGCCCGGGCAGGAGGACCTGGCGGGGTTCCTCGCGGCGCACGGCGTGGAGGTCACCGCGTCGCTGCCTTGCTATTCACCGGCCAACGTCGACCGCCAGCGCGGCGACGGCGTGTTCGGGCGCAGCATCGCGGGGCTGCGCCGGCTCAACGCGCTCGGCTACGGCGACGGCGGTGCGCTCGTGCTGAACCTCGTCTACAACCCGCAGGGCCCGTCGCTGCCGCCGCCGCAGGCGGCGCTCGAGGCCGACTACAAGCGCGAGCTGATGGCGCACTTCGGCATCCGCTTCGACCGCCTGTTCGCGCTGGCCAACATGCCGATCCGGCGCTTCGGCAGCACGCTCGTCAGCAAGGGCACGTTCGCCGCTTACATGGCGCTGCTGCGCAGCGCGCATCGCGACGACAACCTCGACACCGTGATGTGCCGCGAACTGGTCAGCGTTGACTGGCGCGGTGACCTGTACGACTGCGACTTCAACCAGATGCTCGGGCTGCCCGCGCGCCTGGCCGGGCGGCCGCGCGCGCACCTGCGCGACCTGCTGCGCCACGACCCGGCCGGCGAGGCGATCCGCGTGGCCGACCACTGCTACGGCTGCACCGCCGGCCAGGGCAGCAGCTGCGGCGGGGCGCGGGGGGGGGGGGTGCAACCGGCCGAGGCGCCGCCCGCCGGGGCGGCGTGATGGCCGCGCGGTCGCGCCGCGCGCTGTGGCTCGGGGCCGGCGCCGCCGCGATCGCCGCCGCCTGGGCCTACCTGCACTTCGACCTCGGCGCGCTGCTCACGTTCGAGCAGCTCAAGGCCAGCCGCGACGCGCTGGTCGGCGCGTACCAGGCGCGCCCGGCCGCGACGCTGGCGGCGTTCTTCGCGGTCTACGTGGCGGCCACGGCGCTGTCGATCCCCGGCGCGCTGGTGCTGACGCTGGCCGCCGGCGCGATGTTCGGGCTGGGTGTGGGGCTGGTGGTGGTCAGCTTCGCGTCCAGCCTGGGCGCGCTGCTGGCGTTCCTGGTCGCGCGCCACCTGCTGCGCGACGCGGTGCAGTCGCGCTTCGGCGCGTCGCTGGCACCGATCAACGACGGCGTGCGACGCGACGGTGCGCTGTACCTGCTGACGCTGCGCCTGGTGCCGGTGTTCCCGTTCTGGCTGATCAACCTGCTGATGGGGCTGACGCCGATCACCGCGCTGCGCTACTACGTGGTCAGCCAGCTCGGCATGCTGCCGGGCACCGCGGTGTACGTGAACGCCGGCACGCAGCTGGCGTCGATCGCGTCGGCGCGCGACATCCTGTCGCCGGCGCTGCTGGGCAGCTTCGTGCTGCTGGGGCTGTTCCCCTTCGTCGCCCGGGCGGGCGTCGGCTGGCTGCAGCAACGCAAGGTCTATGCGAAGTGGCCGCGGCCGAAGCGCTTCGAGCGCGACCTGGTGGTCATCGGCGCCGGCGCCGGCGGGCTGGTGTCGGCCTACATCGGCGCGGCCGTGAGGGCCGAGGTGACCCTGGTCGAGGGCCACCGCATGGGAGGCGACTGCCTGAACACCGGCTGCGTGCCGAGCAAGGCGCTGATCCGCTCGGCCAGGCTGGCGCGGCAGCTGCGCGACGCCGCCTCGCTGGGCCTGAAGGACGTGCAAGGCGAGGTCGACTTCGCCGCGGTGATGCAGCGCGTGCAGCGCGTGATCGGCGACATCGCGCCGCACGACTCGGTCGAGCGCTACGCCGGCCTGGGCGTCGAGGTGCTGCAGGGCCACGCGCGCATCACCAGCCCGTGGACGGTGCAGGTGCGGCTGCACGACGGCGGCACGCGCACGCTGACCACGCGCAGCATCGTCGTCGCCGCCGGCGCCGCCCCCTTCGTGCCGCCGATCCCGGGGCTGCGCGAGGCCGGCTGCCTGACCAGCGAGACGCTGTGGGGCCTGCGCGTGCTGCCGAGGCGACTGCTGGTGCTCGGCGGCGGGCCGATCGGCTGCGAGCTGGCGCAGGCCTTCGCGCGGCTCGGATCGCAGGTCACGCAGGTCGAGATGGCGCCGCGCCTGCTCGGGCGCGAGGACCCCGAGGTGTCGCAACGGGTGGCCGCCGCGCTGCGCGACGACGGCGTGGCGGTGCTCACCGGCCACGAGGCGGTGCGCGTCGAGGTGGTCGACGGCGAGAAGCGGCTCGTCGCGCGGCACGAAGGCCGGCAGGTCGTGGTCGCGTACGACGAACTGCTGTGCGCGGTCGGACGCAGCCCGCGCGTGAGCGGCTACGGGCTCGAGGCGCTGGGCATCGCGCCGGCGCCGGGGAAGGCGATCGAGACCGACGCCTGGCTGCGCACGCGCGTCCCGAACGTCTACGCGGTGGGCGACGTCGCGGGCCCGTTGCAGTTCACGCACGTCGCCGCACACCAGGCGTGGTACGCCGCGGTCAACGCGCTGTTCGGGCGCTTCGGGCGTTTCAGGGTCGACTACCGCGTGATCCCGTGGACGACGTTCACCGACCCGGAGGTCGCGCGCGTGGGCCTGTCGGAGGCCGAGGCGCGCGAGCAGGGCATCGCCGTCGAGGTGACGCGCTACGGCATCGACGACCTCGACCGTGCGATCGTCGACGGCACCGCGCACGGCTTCGTCAAGGTGCTGACGGTGCCGGGCAAGGACCGCATCCTCGGCGTGACCATCGTCGGCGAACACGCCGGCGACCTGCTGGCCGAGTACGTGCTGGCGATGAAACACGGCCTGGGGCTGAACAAGATCCTGGGCACGATCCACACCTACCCGACGCTGGCCGAGGCGAACAAGCACGCCGCCGGCGCGTGGAAGCGCGCGCACGCGCCGCAGAAGCTGCTGGACTGGGTGGCGCGTTATCACGCGTGGGAGCGGGGCTGAACGCGATCGCGCGCAGCGCCGCCCCGCTCAGCCGCGCCACACGCCCAGCTCGACGAGCTGTCGCGTCGCCGCGTCGGCCCAGCCGCGGTTGGCCGCGGGGCTGGCCGGGCTGGGGTGCAGCATGCGGCCGATGCGCAGCCCGCGCACGTCGGCCAGCGCCGCTGCGGCGCGCGCGTGCGCCCACTGGCCGACGCCGACCACCCACTCGGGCGCCAGCGCGTCGACCAGCGCACGCAGGTGCGCGTCGCACGCGGCGAGCAGCGGGCGCTGCTCGGCCGCGGGCAGCTTGTCGGGCGTGAGGTTGCGCGCGCCGACGAAGAACACCAGCGGGCAGTAGTTGGCAACGAAGTGCCCGGCGAAGAAGGCCTGCGGCGTGCCGAAGCGCGCGCGGAACAGCCCCCACAGCCGCTGGCCGCTGACTTCGGCGCGCGGGCAGTCGAAGCCCATCACCGGGCGCTTCGGGTGGGGCCTGCGCGGCTGGCCGACGGGGCCCGCGAGCGCGAGCCAGTCACGCACCGCGGCCACCTCGCCGAACGGCACGCCGGTCTGCGCCATGCCGAACGGGCCCGGGTTCATGCCGACGAAGAGCACGCGGCGGCGGCCGTCGCCGTAGCGCTCGAGGTAGCGGCGGTGCACGTCCCACGCGTAGTCGAGCGGGTTGAGCACGTGCGTCACCGGCGCCGCGAAGCGCAGGCGGTCGACCGCGTGCGACAGCCGGTGCGCCGCGTCGACCAGTGCGGCGGCCGTCGTCACTGGTCGCTGCGCGCCGCGACGACGGCGAACGCACCGGCGCCGCAGCCCGGGCGCACCGGTTCGATGTCGCGCACCGCGGCCACGGTGCCGGTCAGCGTCTGCGCGGGCATCGCCGGCAGTCCGCTGGCGCAGGCCGCGCCGTGGCGGCCGAACCAGGCCTCGCAGCGGTCGGTGTGGCGTTCGAACGGTTCGGCCAGCGGCATCGCGGCGCCTCGACGCACGGCGCGCGCCGTGCCGCGCCTCGACGCATGGTACGCCGGCGCGTCAGCGGTACGCACGCAGGTAGTGCCACTCGAACAGCCGCTTGGCCCAGTGCAGCAGGCGCGACGGCGGCAGCAGCACGTTGCGGCGTTCGCTGCGGTAGACCAGCGTGCCGCGGTCGAGCGCGTCGACGATGCACACCAGCTCGACCTTGAAGGTGGCGCGGCAGTCGTCGCCCGCCAGGTCGCCGAGCAGGTTCGCGGCCGCGGCCGCGGCCTGCAGGTCGGCCATGTGCGCCTGCTTGGGCATCCAGTCGGGCCCGGGGAAGCTGCCCGAGTCGCCGACCACGTACACGCGCGGCCAGCCGGGCACGCGGCAGTGTGCGTCGGCCTGCACCAGCCCGCCCGGCGAGCGCGGCAGGTCGGTGGCGTCGAACCAGGCGTTGCCGGTCATGCCCGGCATGAACAGGATCAGGTCGGCGGCGAAGCCGCCGCCTGCGGTGGTCACGCGGTCGGCGTCGAGGCGTTCGAGCTTGTGCCCCAGGTGGGTGCGGATGCCGCGCCGCGCCATCTCGGCCAGCAGGTGCGCCACCGCCTTCGGGCCCAGGCGGTTGCCCGGCTCGGCGGCGGGGCTGAAGAACACCAGCTCGAAGCGCTCGCGCCGGCCTTCGCGTCGCAGCTGGCGGTCGATGCCGAACAGGAACTCGAACATCGGCCCGCCGCGCACCGCGCTGGGCTCGTTCGGGTTGCCGGCGAAGCCCACCGCGATCGTGCCGCCGTTCATCGCCGCGAGCCGGTCGCGGATGCGCTCGGCGCTGGCCACGCCTTCGCACGGCGTGATCGCGTGTTCGATGCCCGGCAGCTTCCTCAGGAAGCGTCCGCCGGTGGCGATGACGAGCGCGTCGTTGGCGACGTCGCCGGCGCTGGTGTGCACGACGCGGCCGCGGTCGGCCAGCCCCGTGGCCTCGGCGGCGACGAAGCGCACGCGATGGCGGCGCAGGAAGCGCTGCAGCGGCACCACCAGCTGCTCGCGCCGGCGCAGCCCGCTGGGGATCCAGATGATGCCCGGCAGGTAGTGCAGCTCGGCGCGCGGCGCCACCAGCGTGATCTCGGCGTCGCGGTCGCGCCGGCGCAGCGCGCGCACCGTCGACAGCGCCGCGAAGCCCGCGCCGAGCACGGTGATGCGCGCGGTCATGGCCGCTGCGCGTCGCGCACCGGGTGAGGCTGCGATGGCGGGCGGTTCGTCACGCGGCCGCCGCGTCGTCGTCGCCGATCAGCAGCCGGCTGGCGCCCACATAGCGGTGCGGCGGGACCTCGAGGTTGGTCGGCGCGGGCTTGTTCTTGTACACGCGCCCGGCGCCGTCGAAGGTCGATCCGTGGCACGGGCAGAAGAAGCCGCCGGGCCAGTCGGCACCGACGCCGGGGTTGGCGCTGCCGGCGGGCACCGCGGTGGGCGAGCAGCCCAGGTGCGTGCAGATGCCCACCGCGACGAACACGTCGGGCTCGATCGAGCGCGTGGCGTTGCGCGCGTACTCGGGCTGCTGCGGCCGCGCCGACCGCGGGTCGGCGAGTTCGGGGTCGGCCCGCTCGACGGCGGCGATCATCTCGGGCGTGCGGCGCACGATCCACACCGGCTTGCCGCGCCACTCGACGGTCTTCATGCCGCCGGGCGGGATGTCGGCGATGTCGACCTCGACCGACGCGCCCAGCGCCTTGGCGCGCTCGCTGGGCGTGAACGTCGCGACGAAGGGCACCGCGGTGCCGACGGCGGCGACGCCGCCGGCCGCGCCGGTGGCGAGCAGCCACGTGCGCCGGTCGGGGTCCATCGGGCCCGGCGGGGCCGGGTTCGGCAGGGCATGGCTGCTCATCGTCGCTCCTCGGGGCACGTTGCGTGCGTCGTTCGTCTTTATACCACGTGGGGTATAGAAGACCTCACCCCCTGCCGCGATGCAGGTTGATCGGCGCAGCGCCACAATCGCCCGCATGACCGCCGCCGACATGTTCCGCTCGCGCCTGGGCCTGCGCTGGCCGCTGGTGCAGGCGCCGATGGCCGGGGTGCAGGGTGCGGCGCTGGCCATCGCGGCGTCGCGCGCCGGCGCGCTGGGCTCGCTGCCTTCGGCGCAGTTCGCGCTGCCGGCGCTGCGCGAGGAGGCCGGCGCACTGGCCGCCGCGCTGCGCGCCGACCGGCTGCCGTGGGCGCTGAACTTCTTCGCCCACCGCGCCCCGGCGGTCGACGCGGCGCGCGAGGCGCGCTGGCGCGCCGCGCTGGCGCCGTTCCACGCCGAGGCCGGCATCGACGTCGCGGCCGTGCCCGCCGGGGCCGGTCGCATGCCGTTCGACGCCGCCGCCGCCGAGGTCGTCGAGGCGCTGCGCCCGCCGGTGGTGAGCTTCCACTTCGGCCTGCCCGAGCCGGCGCTGCTCGGGCGCGTGAAGGCGCTGGGTTGCCTCGTGATGAGCTCGGCGACCACCGTCGACGAGGCGCGCTGGCTGGCCGCGCGAGGCTGCGACGCGATCATCGCGCAGGGGCTCGAGGCCGGCGGCCACCGCGGCCACTTCCTCGACGACGACCTGACGCGGCAGGCCGGCACGTTCGCGCTGCTGCCGCAGGTGGTGCGCGCGGTCGCGCTGCCGGTGCTGGCCGCCGGCGGCATCGCCGACGCCGCGGGCGTGCGCGCCGCGATGGCGCTGGGCGCGGCCGGCGTGCAGGTCGGCAGCGCGTTCCTGCTGTGCCCGCAGGCGACGACCACCGAACTGCATCGCACCGCGCTGCGCTCGCCGCGCGCGGCGCACACCGCGCTGACCAACCTGATCACCGGGCGGCCGGCGCGCGGCATCGTCAACCGCCTGATGCGCGAGCTCGGCCCGATGAGCGACGCGCCGCCGGCGTTCCCGCTGGCCACCGCGGCGATCGCGCCGTTGCGCGCCTGGGCCGAGGCACGCGGCGCCGACGACTTCTCGCCGCTGTGGTGCGGCCAGCATCCGCCGCGCTTCGACGGCGTGCCGGCCGGCGAGGTCGTGCAGGCGCTGGGCGCCGGCTTCGACGGCTGACCGCCCGGCCTTCCTCCTCGTCACTCGATCGTCATCAGGCTCGCGTTGCCGCCCGCGGCGGCGGTGTTGATGCTCAGCGATCGTTCGACCACGAGGCGCTCGAGCGGCACGTCGGCGTCGCCCGGCGCGAGCGCGACCAAGCCGACGATCGCGCCGGGCCGCCCGGCCAGCGCCGCGGCCAGCGCGAGGCGCTGTGCCGCGTCGCCGTGGTGCAGCACCGCGTCGAGCGGCACGTCGGGGCGCGTCCAGTCCTGGGTCAGGGTGATGCGCGCGCGCACGTCGGGCGGCAGCCGGTCGGCCAGCGCCAGCGCGTCGGCCGGCCACAGCGCCTGCGCGCCGACCGCGAGCACGGCGGCCAGCTGGGTCAGCCGGTCGGCGTCGCCCGCCGCATCGCCTTCGGCCAGGCACAGCACGTGGCCGCGCGGGCGCACCGCGTACAGGTTGGCCTCGCCGGTGGGCCCGGGCAGCACGCGCCAGCCGGTGACCGGCGACGCGGCGCGAAGCCGTTCGCACGCGTCGGCCAGCGCGGCGCGTCCCTGCGTCAGCGCCCAGCCACGCAGCGCCGCCAGCGCGCCGGCCCCGTCGTCGCTGTCGTCAGACGCCGGCGCCGGCGTGCGCACGGTACCGGCGGCCGGCGCGCCGCAGCGCTGCACCGCCTGCCGCGCCGCCAGCGCCGGGCGCTCGGCGAGCAGGCGCAGCAGGTACAGCGGGCCGCCGGCCTTCGGCCCGGTGCCCGACAGGCCCTCGCCGCCGAACGGCTGCACGCCGACCACCGCGCCGACGATGTTGCGGTTGACGTAGACGTTGCCGGCGCGCGTGGCCGCCACCACCTGCGCCACCGTCTCGTCGATGCGCGTGTGCACCCCCTGCGTGAGGCCGTAGCCGGTGGCGGCGACGGCGTCGAGCAGGCGCGGCAGCTCGTCGCGGCGAAAGCGCAGCAGGTGCAGCACCGGGCCGAACACCTCGCGCCCGAGGTCGGCGACGCGCTCGATCTCGATGAGCGTCGGCGCGACGAAGTGTCCGGCCGGCCCCGCGGGCAGCGCGGCGCGCCAGACGCGGTGGCCGCGACGCTGCATGGCCTCGACGTGGCGCTCGATCGCGGCGCGCGCGTCGGCGTCGATCACCGGGCCGACGTCGGTGGCCAGTCGTCGCGGGTCGCCGACGGCCAGCTCGCGCGCCGCGCCCTGCAGCATCTCGACGAGGCGCCCGGCGACGTCGTCCTGCACGCACAGCAGGCGCAGCGCGCTGCAGCGCTGGCCGGCGCTGTCGAACGCCGACGCGACGACGTCGGCCACCGCCTGCTCGGCCAGCGCCGAGCTGTCGACGAACAGCGCGTTCTGCCCGCCGGTCTCGGCCACCAGCGGCACCGGCCGGCCGTGCGTGGTCAGCCGAGAGGCCAGCGAGCGCTGCAGCAGGCGCGCGACCTCGGTCGATCCGGTGAACAACACGCCTTGCACGCGCGCGTCGGCCACCAGCGCCGCGCCCACCGTCTCGCCGCGCCCGGGCAGCAGCTGCAGCGCATCGCGCTGCACGCCGGCCGCGTGCAGCGCGTCGACGGCCGCGGCGGCCGCCAGCGGCGTCTGCTCGGCCGGCTTGGCCAGCACCACGTTGCCGGCGGCCAGCGCCGCGGCCACCTGGCCGGTGAAGATCGCCAGCGGGAAGTTCCACGGGCTGATGCACGCCACCGGGCCCAGCGGCACGTGCGTGGCGGCGTCGAAGCCGTGCCGCGCCTGCGCCGCGTAGTAGCGCAGGAAGTCGACCGCCTCGCGCACCTCGGCCACCGCGTTGGCGCAGGTCTTGCCCGCCTCGCGCACCAGCAGCGGCACCAGCGCGACGGTGTCGGCCTCGAGGCGGTCGGCGGCGGCGTCGAGCCGCGCCGCGCGTTCGGCCGCCGGTGTGGCCGCCCACGCCGGCGCGGCGCGCACCGCGGCGTCCAGCGCGGCGTGTACATCGCCGGCGTCGGCCTCGCGCACCTGGCCCACCACGTCGTGCGGGTCGGCGGGGTTGCACACCGGCTGCCACGCGCCGTCGCCGGCGGCGGTGGTCGGCGCGCAGCGCCAGCGGCGTCGTTCGGCGAACGCCGCCGACAGCGCGGCCAGCACCGGTTCCGCGGCCAGGTCCAGCCCGAGCGAGTTCGCGCGCTGCGCGCCGTACAGCGCACGCGGCAGCGCGATCGCCGGGTGCGGCGCGCCGACCGTGCCCTCGCGCTCGGCGGCGGTGTGCACGGTGTACACCGGGTCCTCGACCAGCACCTCGAGCGGCACGCCGCCGTCGGCGATGCGGTGCACGAACGAGGTGTTGGCGCCGTTTTCCAGCAGGCGGCGCACCAGGTACGCGAGCAGCGTCTCGTGGCTGCCCACCGGCGCGTAGACGCGGCACGGACGGCGCAGCGCCGGCGCCAGGCCGTCGCGTATGCCCGGCACGACCTGCTCGTACAGCGGCTCGCCCATGCCGTGCAGGCACTGGAACTCGTACTGCCGCGGCTGCCAGCGCGCCGGGTCGGCCAGCGCGTGCACGGCCGCCAGCGTGTGCGCGTTGTGCGTGGCGAACTGCGGGAACACCGCGTCGGGCGCGGCCAGCAGCTTGCGCGCGCAGGCGAGGTAGGCCACGTCGGTGTGCGGCTTTCGCGTGTAAACCGGGTAGCCGGCCTGGCCGTCGAGCTGCGCGCGCTTGATCTCGCTGTCCCAGTACGCGCCCTTGACCAGCCGCACCATCAGCCGGCGACGGTGGCGGCGCGCCAGGTCGACGATCCAGTCGACCACCGCCGGGCAGCGCTTCTGGTATGCCTGCACCACGAAACCCAGCCCGTCCCAGCCGGCCAGCGCCGGCTCGGCGCACAGGCGCTCGAGCAGGTCGAGCGACAGCTCGAGCCGGTCGGCCTCCTCGGCGTCGATGTTCAGCCCGATGTCGTGCCGCCGCGCCTGCGTGGCCAGCGCGAGCAGGCGCGGGTACAGCTCGGCCGTCACGCGCTCGACCTGCGCGCGCGCGTAGCGCGCGTGCAGCGCCGACAGCTTGATCGAGATGCCGGGGCCGTCGATGGGGCCGGACCACGCGCCGCCGCGGCCGGCCGCCTGAGCGGCCTGCGCGTACGCAGCGGCGCCGATGGCGTCGATGGCGTGCGTGTACGCGGCATGGTAGCGATCGGCGTCGGCGGCGGTCAGCGCCGCCTCGCCGAGCATGTCGTAGCTGTAGCGGAAGCCCTGCGCCTCGCGCGGCGCCGCGCGCTGCAGCGCCTGCGCGATGGTCTGGCCGGTGACGAACTGCTCGCCCATCATGCGCATCGCCAGGTCGACGCCGCGGCGGATCAGCGGCTCGCCGCCGCGCGCCACCACGCGCCGCAGCGTGGCGCCCAGCCCGCGGTCGCTGTGCGTGGCCACCAGCTTGCCGGTCAGCAGCAGCCCCCAGGCGGCGGCGTTGACGAACAGCGACGGGCTGTGGCCCAGGTGGCGCTGCCAGTCCACGCCCGGGCCTTCGCCGACCTTGTCGCGGATCAGCGCATCGCGCGTCGCGGCGTCGGGGATGCGCAGCAGCGCCTCGGCCAGGCACATCAGCGCCACGCCCTCGCCCGAGCTCAGCGAGAACTCCTGCAGCAGCTGCTGCACCAGCCCGGCGCGGCCGCCGTCGCGGCTGCGCTCGCGCACGCCGCGCGCCAGCTGCAGCGCCATCGCCTGTGCCGCGTCGGCCTGCACCGGATCGAGCGCGGCCTGCGCCAGCAGGCCGGGCAGCAGCGCCGGTTCGTCGGCGCGCGTCAGCGCGGTGATCGCGGCGCGCAGCGCTGAGGCGGTGAGCATCGTCGTGAGCGGCGGCGGCGTGTCGGCGCGCGGGGCAGGGTCGTGCATGTCAACTCCCGTGGCGGGCGCCTTCGTGCCCGCCGGTGCGAAGTGTCGGGGCTTGCGCGATGTTCGACGGCGCAAGCCACGACACGCCCCCGGCGCGAACACGCGATCGCAACGGCACCCGGTGTCGCGGGCACAATCCCGCGAGCCACCGCAGCGCGCGCCCATGGCGGTGACCACCGTTCAGCCCGATGCCCTCACAGCAAGCCCTTTTCGACCTGCGCGACCCCGTGTCGGAGCGGCTGCTGCGCGACATGAACCCGTGGTGGCAGGGCTGGGGGGTGCCCAATCTGCAGCCGGTGCGGCGCTGGGCCTACGCCTCGCTCGTGCGGGGCCTTCGCTCGCAGCTCGCGCCCGTCGTCGTCCTGCGCGGGCCGCGCCAGGTGGGCAAGAGCACCCTCCAGGCGCAGGTGATCGACGAGCTGCTGCGCTCCGGCATCGAACCGCGCAGGATCCTGCGCGTCCAGTTCGACGACGTGAAGCCGCTGCACCGGCGAGACCAGCCCATCCTCGAGGTCGTCTGGTGGTATGCCGACCATGTGCTGGGCGCACCGCTGGGCAGCCTGGGCAACGAGCCGGTGTACTTGTTCCTGGACGAAGTGCAGAACCTGCGCGATTGGGCTCCGCAGCTCAAGCATCTGGTGGATCTCCAGCCGGTGCGCGCAATGGTCACCGGCAGCTCGGCACTGCGCATCGAGGCCGGGCGCGACAGCCTGGCCGGTCGCATCCACACGCTGGAGCTCGGCCCGTTGCTGCTGCGCGAAATCGTGGACCTGCGCGGGCTGGGGCACATCGATCCCTACCACCCCCCCAACGGGCTCGGACCACTGAAGGACAAGGCGTTCTGGACAGGTCTGCGCGGGCATGGCGAGACGCACCGCGTCCTGCGCGATCGCGCCTTCGCCCTGTTTTCGCAGCGCGGCGGCTACCCGGTCGCGCACAAGGCCGCCGACGAGCCCTGGGAGCGGGTGGCCGACCAACTCGTCGAGACCGTCGTCCGGCGCGCGATCCAGCACGACCTGCGCATGGGCAGTCGCGGCGTCAAGCGAGACGAACACCTGCTCGAGGAAGTGTTCCGGCTCGCCTGCCGCTACGTCGGGCAGTCGCCCCGCCAGGCGCTGTATGTCGACGAGATCCGGCGCGCGCTCGACACCGATGTCGGCTGGCAGCGGATCCTGCAGTACCTCAAGTTCCTGGACGGCGCACTGCTCGTGCGACTCATCGAACCGCTGGAGTTGCGGCTGAAGAAGCGCAAGTCGCCGGCCAAGCTCGTGCTGTCCGACCACAGCCTGCGCGCCGCCTGGCTGCAGGAGTCGGTCCCGATCGACGCGGCGGGGCTCGAAGCGGCGCCGCATCTGACGGACCTGGCCGGCCGGATCGCCGAGAGCGTGGTCGGGCACTTCTTCAAGTCCATCGTCAACCTCGACGTGGCCTACTTTCCGGAGCGCGGCGCGGAGCCGGAGGTCGACTTCGTGCTGACCATCGGCGAGCAAAGGATCCCGGTGGAGGTGAAATACCGCCGCCGCATTGCGCACGATGACACGCGCGGCCTACGTGCCTTCATCGAGAAGTCGCACTACAACGCGCCGTTCGGCTTGATCGTCACGCTCGGCGACGAGCCGGCCACCGACGATCCCCGCATCGTCAGCCTGCCCCTGCCCAGCCTGCTGCTGATGCGCTGACCCGACGCCGCGACACCTTCAGGTGGCCGCACGTGCCCGGTTCAGCGCCAGCAGCCGGCGCAGGATCTCGTCGTCGGGCATCCCGGAGTGCCAGTCCGTCCAGCCGTAGGCCGCGGCCACGGCGGCGTCCAGCGCGGCGTGGGCGTCGGCCAGCCAGGCGGGGCGCTGGTTGTAGAGGTTGGTCAGCGTGCGTTTGGCCAGGTCCTTCGCGTGGCCGGGGCGGGCGACGATGCGGTCCGGGTAGGGCGAACTCGTCATGCCCAGCGGCACCACCTCGGGCACGCGTTCGGTCCATTCGGGCGGGTTGAGCCAGCGGTCGCGCAGCGCCACCAGGCGCGCGGCGGCGCGGGCGATGGCTTCGGCGTGCGGGCGGATGTCGGCCGGCAGGTTGGCCGGGATCACGGCGCCGCCGGGCAGCGTCTCGGTGCGCTGGTGGGCGGTGTCGGCGGGGGTGAGGCTATCGGGGAAGGGGAAGGTCTCGAAGGTGCTGGTGGGGGTGTAGCGCGGCCGATCTTCCAGCGACGTGCCCAGCCGCAGCGACCAGAGTTCGTGCAGGCGGCTGTGCAGGATGCCGAAGGTGGTGTCGTCGGCGCGGGCGATGACGACCAGGTTCTTGTCCGCAATCACGGAGGCGGGCAACCAGTCGAAGACACGGTGCTTGGAGACCTCCGGCGTGACCACATGCCGATGCAGAGGTGCAATCGCTCGCCGCATCACGGGGCGAGACCACTGGAACAGCCAATAGCACTCGTTAGTTCGAGCCTCGCGCTTTCCGACGCGAGTGGGTTTCACGTGCTCGGTGACGAACGCAAACGGCAATTCGTAGAGCGCCGCATCGCCTCCGGCCATTTCGGCGCCGAAGTCCACGATCCACATGTCGCGGTTGCGTCTGGTGATGTCCAGCCCGTTGAACCACGGTCGAACCACATCGCTGTTCGGTTTCCCGTTTGGGTTGGGCAGCGCCAACCAAGCCCGTGCTGCATCACCCGGCAACTCAAACGGTCCGGTCTTTTGGATGCCTGAGAACGATGTGCCGGCGTTCTGCGGCAAGGGCATGGCCGATGGGAGGTCGACCTCCGCGGCCGATTCACCAGCGGTGGAAAGGTCGGCGTTGATGCCCGAATCGCTGTCTTTGCCATTGAGTCGTGCGACTTCGCCCGACTTGCCAAACCCCACCAACGACACCCGCACCGCCGCCCCCAGGTTCACCCACGGCTCGTCGCTCCACGCCTCGAAGATGCGCGTGGTCTTCACGATGCGGTCGAGCACCGCGCGGTTGGCGCCGCCGCGGATCGAGTTCGTCGCCACCAGCCCCGCCCTCTGCAGCGTGTCGGCCTCGATCATCGCCCGCGCCTGCTCGAACCAGTAGCACACCAGGTCGGCCCCGCCCGGCACACGTCCGGCATAGGCGGCGCGCAGGCGCTCGGTGTAGACGTCGCCCAGTTCGCTGCGCATCTTCTTGTCGCCCACGAACGGCGGATTCCCCACCACCGCATCGGCCACTGGCCAGGCCGCCGGCGTGCCGTCCTCGGCCAGCACCGCATCCCGGCACTCGATGTGGTCCAGCGGCTCCAGCACCGGCTGGGTGCGGAAGCCGTAGCCGCGCTGGATGCGCCACTGGAGCTCGCCGATCCACACTGTCACGCGCGCCAGTTCGGCGGCGTATTCGTTGAGTTCGATGCCCAGCACGTTGTGCGGGCCGGTTACGTCGTGCTGGCGCTCCAGGCCCAGGGCCTCGACCTCCAGGTTCACCTGGTGCTCCAGGTCCTTCAGGCTCTTGAGCGCCAGGTACAGGAAGTTGCCGCTGCCGCAGGCCGGGTCCAGCACGCGGTAGGCCTTCAGCCGCTCCAGGAAGCCCACGAAGGCGGCCTGCGCGTCGCGCCAGGCCTTGTCGCCGTGGCGCCTGCTGCGGCCCAGGTGCTTCTCGACCGCGGTGCGCACGCCGGCCCATTCGGCCCGCAGCGGGCGCTGCACCACGGGCTCGACCAGGCGCATGATGGTGGCCGGGTCGGTGTAATGCGCGCCCAGCTGCGCGCGCTGCGCCGGGTCCAGCCCGCGCTCGAACAGCGTGCCGAAGATGCTGGGGTCGATGGCGCTCCAGTCCAGCGTGCTGGCCTCGCGCAGCGCGGCCACGTCGGGCTCGGCCAGCACCGGCACCGCCACCTCGGCGAACAGGCCGCCGTTGAACCAGGGCACGGCGTCGACACCGAACAGGCCGCCGCCGCGCATGGTCTCGAACAGCCGCTGCAGCTGGGCCTGCAGCGCCGCGGCCGGCACCGGCGCGCGCAGCAGGCGCTCGAACAGACGCTCGGGCAGCAGCGCGGTGTCCTCGGCGAAGAAGCAGAACACGCACTGGGTGAGGAAGTGGCTCACCTGCTGCGGCGCGACGCCCGCGGCGCGCAGGCGCTCGGCGGTGCCGGCGAAGGTGCGCGCCGCGGCCTCGGTGATCTCGCGATTGCTCACGCGCGGGCGGAAGCTCTGCGGCGCGGTCCACAGCCGGCGCAGCGTCTGCTGCACCTCGGGGCGGGCGATGTGCGCCAGCTCGACGCGGTGGCATTCGCTGGGCGTGCCGGTGAAATGGGTGTGGATCTCGACCACGCGCCGGTCGCTGACGACGAGCAGCGGCGGGCTTTCCAGCGGCAGCGCGTACATCATCAGCTGGCGCAGCGCGCCCGAGAGGCTGGCGCCGGGGCTCTTGTACTCCCACGCGAAGTGGCCACGCAGCCAGACGTCGGCGAAGCCGTCGGTGCGGCCGGCGGCGCTGCCGGTCTTGGTCAGGCCGCGTTCGAAGCAGTAGGTGTCGGGGTCGCCCGGTTCGGGCACGCCGAGCACGCGGCACAGGTCGATGAAGTGCGCCTGCGCCCCCGCTCGTTCGCCGAGTTGCTGCGCCGGTGCCCCGGCGGCCCACTTGGCGGCGAACTCCTGTGGCGTCATCGGGTGGATTTCATCACGCCGCGCGGCGTCGGCCCGGCGTCGACAAGCGGATCGAACCCTGCGTTCAGACCTTTTCGACGTGCCGCTGTCGCGGGCCGTCTAAGGTCGGCCGCTGGTCCCATTCACCCAGGAGATTGCACTTGAAGCTCTACTACAGCCCCGGCGCCTGCTCGCTCAGCCCGCACATCGTGCTGCGCGAAGCCGGGATCCCGTTCCAGCCGGTGGTCGCCAGCACCAAGACCAAGAAGCTCGCCGACGGCACGGACTTCTACACGATCAACCCGCTGGGCTACGTGCCGCTGCTCGAGCTCGACGACGGCCAGCGTCTGCACGAGGGCCCGGCGATCGTCCAGTACGTCGCCGATCAGGTGCCCGACAGGAAGCTGATCCCGGCATGGGGCACGATGGAGCGCTACCGCGCGATCGAGTGGCTGAACTTCATCTCGACCGAACTGCACAAGGGCTTCTCGCCGCTGTTCAACCCGGCCATGCCGGAAGAGGCCAAGGCGCTCGCGCGCACGCGGCTTGCCGAGCGGCTGAAGTGGGTCGACGCCCAGCTCGAGGGGCGCGACTACCTGATGGGCTCGCAGTTCAGCGTGCCCGACGCGTACCTGTTCGTCGTCGCCGGCTGGGGTCGGCACGTCGGTGTGGACATCGCGGGGCTGAAGTACCTGAGCGCCTTCATGGCCCGCATGGCTGCGCGTCCGGCGGTGCAGGAGGCGCTGAAGGCCGAAGGGCTGACCAAGTAGCGGGTCGCGTCGGTGATCCGACGCGGCGCGCACGGCGCCGTCGGATTGCAGCGGGCTCAGCCGCGGGTGCTGCCCGCCGGCTTGGCGATGACGTAGCGCACGCACTCGTCGATGCCGGCGCTCGACAGGGTCTGGCCGGCCGGCGGGGTCAGGCGCAGCACGACGGTGTCGCCTTCGTGTTGCACGTCGCAGCGCTCGATGCGCACGCACTCGCCGCTGGGGCACGACCACACCCCGGTGCGGCGGCACGCCTTCACCGCGTCGTGGAAGCCCTGCGCATCGTGCACCGGGCCGACGATGCGCACGACGAGGTCGCTGCCGTCGCGTTCGATCTTCAGGCTGTCCATGGCAGGCCTCCCGGGCCGGCGCACGCCACGGCGGCGGCGCGGCCCGGTGTTCACTCTAGGGCGGGCCTGCGGGCTGTCAAGCCGTCACGTCAAGCCAGGTCGAAACGGTCGAGGTGCATCACCTTGGCCCAGGCGGCGACGAAGTCCTGCACGAAGCGGCCCTGCGCGTCGGCGCTGGCGTAGACCTCGGCCAGCGCGCGCAGCTGCGAGTTCGAGCCGAACACCAGGTCGACGACGGTGGCGGTCCACTTCGGCTCGCCGCTGCGGCGGTCGCGCCCTTCGAACACGCCGCCGTCGCCCGCCTTCTGCCACGCCGTGCCCATGTCGAGCAGGTTGACGAAGAAGTCGTTGCTCAGCGCGCCGGGGCGCTGCGTGAACACGCCGTGCGCACTGCCGCCCGCGTTGGCGCCCAGCGCGCGCAGGCCGCCCACGAGCACTGTCATCTCGGGCGCGGTCAGCGTCAGCAGCTGCGCCTTGTCGACCAGCAGCTCGGCGGCCACGCGCTCCAGGCCCGGGAGCGCGTGGTTGCGGAAGCCGTCGGCGTGCGGCTCGAGCACCGCGAACGACTCGACGTCGGTCTGCGCCTGCGACGCGTCGGTGCGCCCCGGCGAGAACGGCACCGTGACGTCGTGACCGGCCCGCTTCGCCGCGGCTTCGACGGCGGCGTTGCCGGCCAGCACGATCAGGTCGGCCAGCGAGACCTTCTTGCCGCCGGAGGCTCGGGCGTTGAAGTCCTGCTGGATGCCCTCCAGCGTGGCCAGCACGCGGGCCAGCTCGGCCGGGTCGTTGACGGCCCAGTCCTTCTGCGGCGCCAGGCGGATGCGCGCGCCGTTGGCGCCGCCGCGCTTGTCGCTGCCGCGGAAGGTCGACGCCGACGCCCACGCGGTGCGCACCAGCTGCGCCGTCGACAGGCCCGAGGCCAGCACCTGCGCCTTCAGTGCCGCGATGTCCGCGGCGTCGACCAGCGCGTGGTCGACGGCGGGCACCGGGTCCTGCCAGATCAGCTCTTCGGCCGGCACCAGCTTGCCGAGGTAGCGCGAGCGCGGCCCCATGTCGCGGTGCGTCAGCTTGAACCAGGCGCGCGCGAAGGCGTCGGCGAACGCCTGCGGGTCGGCGTGGAAGCGGCGCGAGATCTGCTCGTACGCCGGGTCGAAGCGCAGCGACAGGTCGGCCGTGGTCATCATCGGCGGGTGCTTCCTGGCAGGGTCGTGCGCGTCGGGGATCATGTGCTCGGGCCTG